>JBEIMN010000039.1:0-11975 GCA_040378705.1 Acidobacteriota bacterium | reverse complement strand
GAACCAGTGCGGCAAGAAAGGCCGTCACCAGTCCGCCTCCGATCAGCCCCGCCCGATCCGGCGGCGTCAAAGTCCCGAAGTCGAGCCCGGACTCCTTCGTCAAAAGAAATGCGCCAATCACCAGCAGCGCGATCGCCACTGTCTTTCCAAAAGTAATAAAGTTGATCAGCACCGCTCCCGGTTTGATTCCGAGCGCGTGAAAGGCCGCCAGCCCAAGCAGTATCGCGACCGCCATCGGCGTCGCATACCCGGCCGGCAATCCGAGCAGCGGCCCGAGATACTTGGCAAAAGCGACCGCAACGCCGGCCGTCGCTCCCGACTGGATGATGAAGAGCAGTGACCAGCCGTGCAGAAACGCGACCAGCGGGTGAAACGCCTCCCGAAAAAAGGCGTACTGCCCGCCAACCCGCGGCAGGACTGTGCTCAACTCCGCGAAGACGAATGCCCCCGCCAGCGCAATCATCCCGCCTGCGATCCAGACCGCCAGAATCAGAAATGGCGTCTGCACCGTCTGCGCGACGATGTAGGGATTGATGAAGATCCCCGAGCCGATTATTCCGCTGATGACGATCATCGTCGCATCAAAGAGTGTCAGCTTGCGCTGGAAGCTCATCAGAATCTCCTCTGCACCGGCGTCCGGCTCAAAGACTTCTCGCCAGAACCTCCAGCATCTGTTCGTGAATCAGACCATTACTGCAAAGCAGACTCGGTCTGAAATTGTCGAAGCGACCACCATCCATCGCCGTCACACGCCCACCCGCCTCTTCGACCAGCAGCGATCCGGCCGCGGTATCCCAGGCGTGCAGGCCATTCTCCCAGAATCCATCCATTCGTCCGGACGCGACACAGGCCATGTCGAGCGCCGCCGACCCAAGCCGACGAACCCCCTGCGAGCATTTCAGAAACTCGCGCCACGCCGGCAGATACTCGTCCATTCGCTCGCGCACATCATAGGGGAATCCAGAGACGAGCAGTGCCTTTTCGAGATCCGTAACGCCGGAGACCTCGATCCGGTTCCCGTTGCAGGTCGCGCCCGAGCCGCGCTCGGCGACAAAGATCTCATCACGTGACGGGTCATAGATCACACCCGCCACCGCTTCGCCGCGCAATTCGATTCCGATCGAGACCGCATAGCAGGGAAAACCGTGCGAGAAGTTGGTCGTTCCATCCAGCGGATCGATGATCCAGAAGTAGTCGTCGGCCAGCTCACTGCCGGCTGTTCCACCAGACTCCTCCGCCAGAATGTGATGATCCGGAAAATGGCCGCGAATCAACGCGGTGATATGTTTCTCACTGGCAAGATCAGCCTCGGTGACAATGTCGATCCGGCCCTTCGACCGAACCTGAAAACCACTCGCCGCGAATGTCTGCAGAATTTCGCCCGCTTCACGGGCCGCTTTTATTGCAAGATCAAGAATATTCATAATTTTTGAGAACCAACAATCAGGAACGAAACGAGACCTGAGTTCTGTCGGTCGCTGCGCTTCCCGCTGCTTTCGATTGAAACTATAAGTTTGCCTCGCCCTGTCGTCAATGCTATTCTCAGCGCTGAAGTAGCCTCGATACAGGATCCATAATAATGTCATCAACAATGTCATCATCGAACGATACTCAGAATCAGTCCCCATCTTCGAATCTCGAATCGATTGCCGGCGAGGTATTGCTGCGGTCACTCGACCAGTCGACCCTTCCACTGACCGCAAACCAGTTGCGCGAAAGGCTGACAGGCCCCTACAAATTACCACTCGAGAAGATCGAGACTCTTCTCGAAGAACTGGTTCGGGACGGCAAAGTGTACCTCTATCCGGGAAGCGGCCCGCGGGGACGCTCACGATTCTGGACGCACGGAATCGAAGAGTTCGCCCGTGAAACCATCCGGAAGACACTCGCGACGCGTTCGCTCCCGATGTCGGATCTGCTGCGCAGGCTCCGCAACGCACTGAAGGGGATGGACGAAACCGCGCAGCGAAGGCTGATCACAGAGATGGTCCGCGAGGGTGCTCTCCACGAATGGCCGGCGGTGATCGGTGGCCGTACCGTCCACTTCAGCGCGCAGTTGCCCGAGCCACTCTTCTACCTCGAAGACGCGCTAAACAAGATCGCGCGGAAACTCGGACGGTCACGAGACAGCCTCGCCAGCGCGCTCAAAGAGCTGGCCGGCGCGAATCCGGAGCCTTCGGGCGGCGACGAGAAACTGCTTGAACGAATGGTGCAGATGAAACTGGCGGCCGCGCAGGGCGCCCCACTGCCACTGCGCGACCTTTGGCAATCGCTCCAATCCGAAGGCTGGGATAAGGCGGCCTTCGACCGGGTCGTGCTTGAACTGGCCGCGAGCTATCGCGTGACACTCCTCAAACACAACTTCCCGGGGATGCTCAGCGATGGCGACCGGGCCGATCTGGTTGTCGACACGTACGGAAACCATTACGTTGGGATAGCGATGCGATGAATCCACTCACCACCATTCCCAATCCATTTCGAAGTGCGATCGTCGCTGATCCATGGCAATGGGGGCATTGGGATGCGGTCGATGTGCCGGAGATTCATCAGGAAGCTTTCGACCTCTGCCGAAGAGCGCTCGACTTCATCCGCCGCAACCATCAGTCGACCTCCGTCCTCCTTCACGGTGACGCCGGAAGCGGTAAGACACACCTGCTGGCAAGGATTCAGGCGTGGCTGGCCGGAGCGCTGACAATTTATGGCGACGCCCCGCCGGCAGTCTTCATCTCGGTTCGTATGCAGACGAGTCCACAGATGATCTGGCGCCACCTGCAGAGCCGCTTCGGCGAGGATCTGCTGCGCCCGACGGGAAATGGTCGAACGCAGCTCGAACGAATCCTGCTGCCACGTCTGGCCGAGGTAGCCCCGGAAATCGGTGAGCCGCGCGCCTGGATGGAGAGTGTCCAGCGCGCTTCGCGGGGCCAGCGCGCTTCGCAGGAATTCAACGCAACAGCAGAGGCGGAGCGCGCCCTCAACGAGGTCGAGGACGCGCTCGACGCACTCGACCGGACAGCGGGGCTCAACGATCGTGACCTCGTGATCGTCCTTGCCCATTTCATTCTCGGACGGCATCGCCGGGATGTCCGGGCCTGGCTGCGTGGTGAATCGCTCCCCGAATCGGCACTGAACCAGCTTGGCCTGAAGGTCGAACAGGAAGGTGATCCCGAAGAGCGCGCACGGACGCTGGTTCTGAGCCTCTGCCGGATGACCGGCGCCGCCATTCCGCTCGTCTTCTGCTTCGATCAGGTCGAGGCATTGCAGTCACACCCGCACGATCTCGGCGGACTTCACCGCTTCGGACAGATGGTCAGCTTTCTCCGGGACGAGACACAAAACACACTGCTCATCTCCTGCATCCTCTCGACCTTTCTCAACGCGCTCAACGAAGCGGTCATCAGCAGCGACTATGACCGGATGCGCGCCTTCGGCGAGCGAACGCTGAGGGTTCTCGATCCTGGTCAGGCACGGCGTCTGATCGAGGCCCGACTCAACACCGCACCCGAGATTCAGAAACTGCGCCGGCCAGGCAGTGGACGGTTATGGCCTCTCCGGGAGAGCGACATCGACGCCGCGCTGGCAAGAAGAATCGACACTCCACGCGCACTGCTCGCACACTGTGCTGACCGCTTCGAAATGGACTGGCGTCCCGATCTGCACCGTAACCGACCGTCGACGCAGGAGTTTCTCACCCAGGAGATGGAGGAGCGGCTCGATCGCGCCGCCTCGACCGTCACCCCTGACCAGACGGGCGCCATCCTTGCTCACGGCATCCCGCTCCTGCTGCGGATGATCGATCCGCCCTGGGAGCAGCAGGCGATCTCTCCAATCAGAGGGGTCGAGCTGGTGCTTGAAAGTCGGCGCGGCCGGATCCTGGTGAGCCTCTGCAATCAGAAAAATATGATCAACCTCGCCGCCCACCTGCGACGGCTGCGCGGTCAGATGGCGGAACAGATTCTCGAAGAGTCCGCCCGCGGAAAATACCTGCTGCTGCGTGACGTCCGGCTGCCTATCAGTTCGACCGCCCGTCGGACGCGCGAGTATCGCGAGGAGCTCCTCTCCCAGGGGTTCCAGTGGATCGAGGTGACGGCTGAAATGGTCGCCGCCGTCGAGGCACTCCGCTGCCTCTGGTCCGAAGCGAAGGCGGGAGATCTTGCCAATGGCGGCGAATCACTCTCTGAATCAACTGTTCAGGACTGGATCGTGGCCAATCTCTCAACCAGACTTCTTCCGCTTCAGGAGCTGCTGGAGGCGATCCTGCCCAATTCAGCACCGCCCAATCTGGTACCACCTGATCTGGCACCACTCGATCCGCTGCCGGAACTCGAAGACGAATTCAATCTCTGCGAAGATATCGGCGAACTGCTCGTCCATCACCACCTGCTCTCGGTCGAGCATCTCGCACTCCTGCTCGACCACGATCAGGCGACAATCGAAGCCTGCGCGAGAAGACATCCCGAACGATTCGGGATCCTGTCGGGTCCACCGCCGGTCCTCTTCCTGCCAACGCTGGAACCGGTCATCAACAGGCCGGAGGATCGGCTATGAGCGTCAAACTGCAGGTGAGCGATCTTCGCTCCGCAATCTACCAGGCAACGCCAGCCCAAACCGGTGACGCGAGTGGCAACCTGCCGGCAAAGCCGCCAACCACGCCAATCCTCGGACAGATGTTTCACGAGACGTTTGCCGCACTCGTCGGAAACGATCCTCATCTCTCCCTGCGGGCAGCAATCGAGGATGTCGAGCCCCTCTTCGACAACTGGCAGCAGGCCCTCGTCAACCACACCTACCACCGGCTGGTCGGCCCGCGACTGCAGCAGAAACAGTCACAGCTCCACCACCTCTCCGAACAGGTGCTTGGCTTCTGGGATGCGACGCAGGACCTCTGTCGCTGGCTGGCCGGACTGCTGATCAAACTCCACGAACAGGGCGATGAAGAGCTGGCGACGCTCGACTCTCTGCGCACTGAGCAGTCGATCTCGATTGAACTCAACTACCAGGGATGGACGCAGCCGGTGCTGCTGACCGGCATCGCGGACGCGATCTGGCAATCGGCTGTCAATAAGGGCAACCAGGGACCGCAACGCCCGCGCTGGATGGTCATCGAGCTGAAGACCGGCAGAACTGCGCCCGAGGCCGATCTTGCACAGGTCTGTCTTTATCACCTCATGCTCCGGCGCCTGATGCCCAAGCCGCTGACAGACAGTTCGGGCGGTGAGAGCTCATCGCTGAGCGACTCTGCAATAGCGCTGCTCAGCTTTCCCGGCCCGTCCGAAAAGGTCTTCTCGGGCAAGGAACTGGTCGGCGCCGAGGCAAGACTAATCCAGTTGATCGGAAGACTCGCCGGCGTGATCCCCGGTCAGCCGCTGATGCCGCGCCAGAACGCCGCTGCGTCAGTGACCGACAAACTATCCCAGCCCATTCACCCGAGCAGAAGCAAACCTGAACTGAAGCCGGAACACGGCCGGATCGGGGAGCAGATCATCGCCACTTTCCAGGAGTACGGAATCGGGATTCGACTCGATTCACCAATCATCGCCGGCCCGACCTTCCTTCGTTTCCCGATCATCCCCGGCGATCGCGTCCGCCTGCGCGCGATCGAAGGACTCTCCAAAGAGCTCCAGTTGCGGCTGCGGCTCAATGCCCCACCGCGAATCGGCACCGAGGGCGGCCGGGTACTGATCGACATCGAGCGTCCCGATCGCGAGGTGGTTCCGTTTTCAGCCATCCGCCGGCAGCTTCCGGAGGCCGAACCGCTCAAAGGCTCTGCGCTCGTCCCTCTCGGAATCGATATCGACGGCAGACTGCGGATGATCGACTTCGCACGCCCCGAGAACGCACACCTGCTGGTCGCCGGCTCGACCGGCAGCGGCAAGAGCGAATGGCTCCGAACCGCAATCGCCGGGCTCGTTCTGACCAACTCGCCGGCTACTCTGCAACTGCTGCTGATCGATCCGAAACGCAACGCCTTTCACCGGCTTCGCCACTCGCCATTTCTCTATTGCCCACTCGTCTTTCCCGATGAACAACCAGTCGCCAACGTCCTCGCCGGACTCGCTGACGAGATGGATCGCCGCTATCGCCTCTTCAGTGAAAATGGCGACGACTCCATCAACGCCTGGATCGAGCGGACTGGAGAATCGATGCCGCGCATCTTCTGCGTCTGCGACGAGTACGCGGACCTCATCCTCGTCGATCGACCGACACGTCAATTAATCGAGCAGCAGATTACACGGCTTGGCCAGAAAGCACGCGCCGCCGGAATACACCTGATCATCGCCACCCAGCAACCCGGACGCGAAATCATCCGCGGCGTGCTCGATGCCAACATCCCGGCCCGCGTCGGCCTCCGCATGCAGAAGGCGATCGAATCGAAGATGCTCCTCAACCTTCCCGGCGCTGAGAATCTGCTTGGCCGCGGCGACCTCCTCTTCAAGGATGTCGGTGAACCGATCCGCCTCCAGGCTCCTTATCTCTCACCGGAAGAGGCGCGTGAAATTTTTGGCGATTGAACGGCGGGACAGGTTCTCCCATCTGCCCACTGCCCGACCATAACTCCGGCTCAATCGAGCAGCGCGGCCAGCAGCGGGATCATGATCTCGTGATGGCCGGTCAGACTGTGACCTTTTCCGGCCCCATTGGCGACCGGACGGCGAACGACGTTGGTCTGTGGACGATAGTGTTGCAGGAAATCGAAGTTGGCAGTCGTAAAATCGCGCAGCGAATGGCCAAGGTTGCGAACCGTCGTCACCGCCTTCAGAAAGATTTCCGGCATCGTCACCGCCGACCCGAGATTGAGGTAGACTCCGCCCCCATCCAAATCCCGAACCAGCGCCGTAAAGAGCCGAAAATCACGGTGCGACGCCGCGCCAAGCGCTGCGCCGTCGGCCGCGCGGTGAAGATGAATGATGTCGGCCCCGATCGTAACGTGCGCCGTGACCGGAATACGGCGAAGATACGCTTCGTGAAGATACGAGTATTGACCATACGCCGGTTGCGACTCGACCAGCATCCGGCCGACCGACTCGCCGATTCCACACTCATCGACAACACCACGCCGGATCGCCTCGTTGATCATGCAACCAGTCTCCTCCGCCATCCCGAAATCGCCGCTTCCCAGCGCGGTGTCGACATCCTCCGACGTCCAGCCGGCAATCGCAATCTCGAAATCGTGGATGATCCCCGCGCCATTGGTCGCAATCGCCGTGACATAACCGCGATTCATCAGATCGATCAGAATCGGCGCCAGCCCCGTCTTTACGACGTGCCCGCCAATTCCCCAGATGATCGCACGCCCTTTCGACCGCGCCGCGCTTACCGCCGCCGCCACCTCACGAAGTGTATCGGCCGCCAGAATCCTTGGCATCCTCTCGATCAGCCCAATCGCACTCCGCGCTTCCACTTCGGTCAGCGGACGCGCAAAATCGCGTACCGTGACCTTGCTCGGTCGTGACGCCAGCGGATAGGTTCGGAGCCCGGAAAGTTCGATCGGGTTATAATCGTAAATGGACATGATTTAAAGTATGATCCAGTTCGAGGTCGTTAAACTTGAATAACGGGATCGCCCACCTCGGCGTCCTCGCATCTCTTCATCGAGGTCTGAAATTACAGGCACCCCGCATCGGCGAAAAATGATAACATACCCCCTGCCTTCCCCGTCATCCCGGTCGGTTGGCGCTATCTGTAACGTGCCCAACGCATCTAGTTGACTTCCTCCCCCATTTGAGAGAAAAAATGGTAACCCTCTATTCAGTGAAAGGATTGGATGATGAAAAAAACCTGGTTGATCAGTCTATTTTTGACACTCTTTCTGTCAGCCCCGCTGGCTGATAAGGCGATCGCCGAGCAGGGGACGCCGGCGGCACGCAAGCTTGAAATATATTATGTCGATGTCGAAGGCGGCGCCGCGACGCTGATCGTCACTCCGGCTGGGGAATCGGTTCTGATCGACGCTGGTTGGCCGGCAAACGGTGGTCGCGATGCCGCGCGGATCGAGACGGCAATGAAGAAGGCCGGAATCCAGGCCATCGACCATCTCATCGTCACCCATTACCATACAGATCATTTCGGCGGAGTGCCGGATCTGGCCGCACGGGTGAAGATAAACCAGTTCTACGACCACGGAGCCACGACCACTCTCGCGGAGGATCCCGACTTCGCCAAAAAATACGCTGCCTACCAGTCGATAACCAAGGGTAAATCGATCACTCTCAAACCGGGGGCAACCATCAAACTCAGGCAGGCAGCCGGCACTCCACCAGTCTCTCTGCGTGTTCTCGCCGCTCGTGGCGAAGTCATGACCGACAGCCAGATGGCCGCCGCACCCAATCGGGAATGCGCCAAGGCGGAAGATCGGCCGGTCGACACTTCCGACAATGCACGAAGCATCGTCATTCAGCTTCGCCACGGCTCATTCGACTTTCTCGACACCGGTGACCTCACCTGGAACGTCGAAAAGAAGCTCGTCTGCCCACAAAATCTGATCGGAGAGGTCGACCTCTACCAGGTCGGTCATCACGGCACAAACACCAGCAACAACGCCGTTCTGCTGCGAAGCATCCTGCCCACTGTCGCGATCATGAATAATGGCCCGCGCAAGGGTGGCCATCCCGATACCGTTAAGGTGCTGCAGGGGCTGCCGCTCTTCGCCGATCTCTATCAGGTCCACCGGAATGTGACCTCTTCGGCAGAGCAGAATACCGGCGAGGAGTTCATCGCCAACCTCGACGAAAAAGATGACAAGGGTCACATGATCCGCGTCAAAGTCGATCACGGCCAGCGCGAATTCTCCGTCACCAACGACCGTACCGGCGTCAGCCAGAACTATCCGATCAAATAACCGCAATCAGAAAGGACCAGCAAATGAGAATCAGGAAAAGAACCTGGCTGTTCGTGCTGCTTCTGTCGGGATGCGCGCTGCTGATGCTCCCCACGTTCAGATCCCCGGCCCGGTCCGAGGCCGGGGATCTGGCCACCGAGCTGCCGCAACGCCCCAATATCGTCTTCATTATGTCGGATGATCACGCCTCACAGGCGATCAGCGCCTACGGCAGCCGGCTCATCCGCACCCCGCACATCGATCGTCTGGCCAGCGAAGGCATGCTTTTTGAAAACTGCTTCGTCACCAACTCGATCTGCACCCCGAGCCGGGCGGCGATCCTTACCGGCAAATACGCCCACCTCAACGGGGTTCCCGTCTTCAACCATATCGATAACCGCCAGCCAATGGTCCAAAAATACCTCCAGGACTCCGGCTATCACACCGGCGTCATCGGAAAATGGCACCTCGGCGGCCAGAATCCCTATACTCCCGAGGCCGGCAAACCGGTCGGATTCGATTACTGGAACATCCTGCCCGGCCAGGGAGCCTATTTCGACCCCGTTATGATCGAGATGGGCGAGCGCAAAAAGCTGACCGGCTACACTACCGACCTCATCACCGATCTCGCCATCGACTTTGTCAAAAAGCGGCCCGCCGACAAGCCGTTCTTCCTGATGTATCACCACAAGGCTCCGCACCGGAACTGGCAGCCTGACGAGAAGTACCGACGCCAGTACGAAAACTACGAGCCACCCAGTCCGGCGACCTTCGACGACGACTACCGCGGCAAATCCGACGCCTCGCGACTCGCGACCATGCACATCGATCAGGACCTCAACCAGAGTGACCTGAAGATGGATCCGCCCGCCAACCTCTCCGGCGCGGCGCTCAAACGCTGGAAATTCACCCGCTACATGCGCGATTACCTCGCCTGCGTCCAGTCAGTCGATGACAACGTCGGCCGTTTCCTCGACTTTCTCGACCAGCAGGGACTGACGGAGAATACAATCGTCGTCTACACCTCGGATCAGGGCTTCTTCCTTGGTGAACATAACTTCTACGACAAGCGGTTTATGTACGAAGAGTCGCTGCGAATGCCGTTTCTGATCCGCTGGCCAAAGCAGATCCGCGCCGGCAGCATTAGTCGGCAGATGATCCTCAATGTCGATTTTGCCCCAACTTTCATCGAGGCCGCCGGGCTGAAGGTCCCAGGCGACATCCAGGGTCGCAGCATCCTGCCAATCCTCAAGGCCCGACAGGGCTGGCAGGGCCGGCAGACACGCGCGCCGGGCGACTGGCGGAAAGCAGTCTATTACCGCTACTACCACCCCGGCCATCACAACGTCGCCGCCCACTACGGAATCAGAACCGAGCGGTACAAGCTGATCTTCTTCAATAAACTTAATCAGTGGGAACTCTATGACCTGCAGAAGGACCGACACGAAACGCGGAATGAGTACGCCAATCCGGCCTATTCCGATGTGGTCGCGAAACTGACCACACAACTCCGGAAGCTCAAGAGTGAACTCCGCGATACCGACCAGTATCAGGACTCAATCCCCGTCGATGATGTCGATGGGATGGGAAGGCCGTAAAAGATCAGGCCCGCCCCGTCACGGCTTTTGTTACTGCTTTTCTGGCTTCTGGACGGCAACGGGAATCATAACGACCTCACCACTCGCGATCGACAGCAGCCTGCTGTCATCCGGCTCCGCGGCAACCGGTTGGGCTGGCTCGACCGGTTCCCGCGGCGGCATCTCACCCGAGATGATCGCCCCGGCAACCTCCTTCGTGAAGACGAGCTTGCCAATCTCCGGCGAATAGTCGATCAACAGGATGTCGCCATATCCAACCTGACCGGTCGCGATCAGATTCGATAGCGGATAGACAAGGAATCGCTCGATCGAACGCTTAAGATGGCGCGCACCATATTTGAAATCTATTCCCTCTTCGAGCAAAAATTGGCGTGCCGCCTCAGTGTACCGCAACAGAAACTTGTCGCCACGGCCACGTGTCACACGCTCCTGAACCGCCCGCAACTCGATCTCCAGAATCTGACGGAGGTGATCATCCCGCAGGCTGCGGAAAACGACCACCTTGTCGATTCGATTCATAAATTCAGGCGAGAATTTGCGCCGTGCCGAATCCACCGCCGTCCGGTAGATCTTCTGATCGACTTCACTATCGACGGCTCCACTCTTTGGCGCAAAGCCAATCCCGCCCGAAATCAGCTCACTCATCTCCCGTGCCCCGAGATTTGAGGTCATAATGACCATCGAACGCGAGAAATCGACCCGCCGGTTGTCGCCAAGCGTCAGGCTCGCCTTATCGAGAATGCCGAGCAGAAGCTGCCAGAGCGCGTCACTCGCCTTTTCAATCTCATCGAAGAGGATTAACGACAACTTCGTAGTTTCATTGTGCGAGCGGTCGATATTCTCCTGCGTCAGCATTGGCGCCGTCTCGCGGTGGCCAAGGTATCCCGGCGGCGAACCGATCAGCTTCGCGATCTCGTGCGAATGCTGAAACTCCGCGCAGTCGATCCGCGTGACGAGATTCGCGTCCCTGAACAGAACCTCGGCCGCCGCCTCGACAACCCGCGTCTTCCCTGACCCGGTCGGGCCAAGAAAGAGCATTGTCCCAATTGGACGACCGGGGTGCGAAAGGCCTGCAAGATAGATCTGGTAAAGCCCTGTGATCCGCCGAACGGCGCGCTCCTGCCCGACGATCAGACTTGTCAGCTGATCCTCGAACTGCTGCGCCTGCGGACTCTTCAAGTCTGGATTGAGAAAGCCCTCGCTCGGAGCCTGTTTCTGTCCGCTGTTCATCATGCCAATTTCTCCACTTTTGTTGATTCGAGACTGACCGCACCCACGCTGATCCGTTTCAGGAACGCAGTAACCGCGAACGCCGATTCATCATACTCAAAGTGTCATCGGCTTTCAATCAGCGAAACTTCCGCACCTTGCCGGAGCAAGATTACTGCCAAAACTATCGTGCGCCACCTTGGCGGGAAGAAAAGTCGGAGAGATAAGGGTGCAAGGACGCTTTGTGCCCGAAATGAGACCCGTGTTTCCATACCAGCTTTCCACGTGGAGTGTTGAGCTTGCGATCACGGGATGTCGGCTGGAGTGGATTTAGCGAATTGGCTTTTGGAAGT
>JBEIMN010000038.1:0-12155 GCA_040378705.1 Acidobacteriota bacterium | reverse complement strand
GAGACAGGTGATCACCAGAACCGTAAGAACGATCACCAGCCAGTAGACTCGATTCCAGTATGGATATTCCCGTTCCACCGTCTCACTATTTTGATCAGTCATTGGATTCTCCGTGCGAGGGTCTCGAGGACCCGTCGATGAAGGGTTGGAACATAGTCCGCGTGCTCCGGTTTCAGCAGCACACTGCGCAGGACAGTCACTCCCGGCGCCCCCGGCGCTCCCGGCGGCGCGTCCCATTCGATCTCGCTCCGACGCGCAAAGAGCGAGGACGGAGCCTTGAAGCAGGCCAGATAAACCGGGTGGTCAGGATCTTCCATCAATTCGCGAAAGACGCTTTCACTGAGGGCACTGATTGCAGAGGCCTGATCGGGCAACGATGCGTCGATAATTCCGTGCGTACCAACGGCATTGGTCCTGTTGGTCCCATTGATCCTGTTGGGGCGCGGATAAAAATTGATGATATCGAGTGACGGGGGGAGCAGCAGCTCGAGCTGCGGCGACTCAGCAATCAGGGTCGCCCAGGCGAGCGCCGCACCACGAGTTCGTTTCAGTACCGCTCCAAGCCCCTTCTCCGCACCATCGAGCGGAAAACATTGAAGTGTCGCCCAGAGTGCCGCCGCAGCCGCGCCGGGGCGCGAACACTCGAGACTAATCTCACCAAGATGGAGCTCCTGCGAGGTGAAATAGGTGTATGGCGAGTCGTGTTTGTAAAGGCGACCGACCTCCGGATCACGAAAGATGACCGAGCCGCATCCATATGGCTGGAGTCCGTGTTTGTGCGGATCGACGACCACGCTGTCACAGTGGCGAATCGCTTCGAACGATGCGGCATCCCGCGGTTCGAGAAGCCCCGGCTCACCCGCGAGCAGCCGGAAAAATCCACCGTAGGCAGCGTCGACGTGGAGGCGGAAGGGGAACTCCTCGCGCAGCCCGAGTACCTCTTCGATCGGATCGACCGCGCCAACTCCGGTCGTCCCGGCGGTCACGACTACCGTTCCGATGTTGCCCGCGCGGAGCAACCGCCGCAGGTCTTCCGGATCCATCCTGCCGCCCGCGTCGGTCGCAATCTCGACCGCACTGACTCCAAGCACGCCACACATCCGCTGGTGAGTGTAGTGTGCCTGACGGGAGAAGGCAATCGCCTTTCCCGGCGCCAGTTCACGGGCGACCCAGAGCGCCTCGAGGTTGGCAATCGTCCCGCTCGATGTCAGGTGGCCGAGGTGTGTCTCAAACCCAAAGAGGCGCGCCAGCTCGGCGATCACCTCCTTCTCCATCGTCGCCGTCGCCGGGCCGCCATCGAGCGCGTGATTATTTGGATTGATCTGCTGGGTCAGAAAATAGGCGAGAGTCGCCACATCGTGCGGAGGCTTGATCATCTGTCCGGCATAACTCGGATGCCAGAACGGATAGTTGTCGCGCAGCCGATCGACCAGCTCTTCGAGCACCTGACGCACACGCTCCTCTGGAACTTCAATAGCCCGATCTGGCACTATCCGATTTGGCATTATCCGATCTGGTGAAGCGGGGTCCCAGCCGGCACGCCACTCGGCCAGCCTTTCGAGACCATCTGAGAGCAGTCGCGACAGATTCATCTTTCTCCCCCGGCGGGTATCCCTGCCTGCTCCATGGCCTGCTTCATTGAATAAATCAGTGAATCGGCAAAATATTCGACCAGCGGCTGAGTCAGCATCCGGAAAGCTGCCGCGAGCGCCTGCCGGTAGCGTGTCGAGTCGGCCTCCCCGGCGTCAATCGTCAGCAGTGGGAAGCCACCGCGGCAGGTATGGAAACCGCCGGCCAGGAGCGCCGTCGTCTCCAGCATTTCGGGAAACGGCGAAAGGTCGAGCAGTCGAAGGTAGACGACGGTCCCCTGCTCGACCGGATGAAGCTCGGCAAAACCTTCGGTTGTAAACCAGTCGAAGGCAAGGTCGAGCAGCCGCGGCAGCAGTCGCGCCGGGGCTGGATCGTGCAGCTCCGAAAGCAGTGGGGGCTCCCCCGTCCGCAGGAGTGGGGCGCCAGGCTCGAGTCCGCGCAGCACACGGTTGAGCTCAAGCAGCCGATCCTGATCGAATCGCGCCACCGGCTCACACGCCCAGCCACTGACCAGCCCGGCGGCGAGACGCAGACGCTCACCTTCCGCTTCTTCCCCAAGCCGAACCAATTCGCCTTCGACAAACCCCAGGCCGACGGGCAAATCCCCGTGTCGCGCCCTCCAATTGGCCTGCTCGCGCGCCAGCTCGGTTGTCCAGGTTCCGGATGATTTCAGATTATCGTTGAATATTGGTAGTTCCATCTCTGCCTCTCTTCGACTTCCTGAAGATGACAGTTTGTCAGAAACAGGATATCGCCCGTATAATGCCCTTTGAAAAACTGTATATGCAAGTGACAAAATCAAAATGCCGTTATAACGCCGTCGTCTTCGATCTTGATGGCACAATCGCCAACACCTTTCCGACGGTGTTGCGCATCTTCAATCGGATTGTTTCCGATCGAACGGGCCGTCAGCTCTCATTCGAGGAGTGGCAACAGTACCTGGGCCCCCCTGAGACGACAATCCTCAGGCAACTCTTTCCTGACGAGGCCGAGCAGCAGTCGGTGATCGACGACTATTTCAGAATGAGCAGCGAGGATGGTGATGAGATCCGCGCCCATCCGGGAATCGAGGCGCTGATCAGCAGCCTTCATCAGGCAGGGGTTCCACTGGCAGTCTACAGCGGCGCCAACCAGCGCTCGGCGACGATGCGGATCGGGCACACCGGATTGCTGAAATATTTTGATGTCGTCCTTGGTGGCGACGAGGTCGAGCGCCACAAGCCCGATCCGGAGGGGCTCTTCAGGCTGCTCGATCATTTCAGGGTCGCGCCGGAATCGACCATCTACATCGGTGACATGGTCGTCGACATCCTCGCCGGCAAGGCGGCTGGGATGAGGACGGCGGCGGTGACCTGGGGTTTCAACGAGACGGAGAAACTGCGTGCCGCCGCGCCAGACTACCTGATCGAAAAGACGGAGACGCTCGAAGCCATTCTTTTCACCTGATCGTTCCAGTTACTGGCTGAATACTGGCTGAATACTGGCTGAATACTGCCTGAATACTGCCTGAATACTGCCTGAATACTGGCTGAACAAGGGAGACATTTCGATGGGATTCAATCTCGATGGAGTAATTGCCGCACTGCCGACCCCCTTCAACCAAGAGGGCGAGGTAGATCACGATCGACTTCGATCAAATCTCGCCGGCTGGAACCAGTCGGATCTGCACGGCTATCTCGCCCTTGGCTCGACGGGTGAGTTCCCGCATCTTTCGATGGCCGAGAAGCTCGGGATCATGGAGACGGTGCGCGATGCCGTCCCGCCGGAAAAGATCCTGCTCGCCGGCACGGGTGAACTCTCGACCCGGCAGACGATCGAGATGTGCCGCCGGGCGCACGATTTCGGAATCGACGCCGCCGTTGTCATCACCCCTTTTTACTACAAGAAAATTCTGCACGACGAGCATCAGGAGTCACACTACCTGCGGATCGCCGACAGCTCACCGATCCCGATTCTGATCTATCTGATGCCGCAGTTCGCCGGAGTCTACCTCATGCCGGAGACGGTGGCGCGACTTGCCGAGCACCGCAACATCATCGGAATCAAGGAGAGTTCAGGGGATCTGCCGCAGTTGAAGGATCTCTTCCGCGAGCTCAAGGCGCCTGATTTCGACGTGCTGCTTGGTTCGCCGAATATTCTGACCGAAGGGCTCGAGGCCGGGGCTTCGGGGGCGGTACTGGCCGTCGCGAGTCTGGCCCCGAACGCCTGTGTCGCCGCCGTCGATGCCTGGCGTCACGGCAACTTTGAACGGGCGGAGACGCTCCAGCGCCAGCTCTCGACCCTCGCCCGACTGACGGCCGGCGGTGGCGTCGGCCGGCTGAAGGCCGCGCTCGACAAGGTTGGCGTCTACGGCTTCCTTCCACGCTCACCCCTTCCCGTACCGACCGCCGCCGAGATAGCCGAGGTCGAGAAAGCGATCAGTGAAAGTGGTCTCTTCGCCCCATGCGAGGATGGCTCAACCTGGATCGAAACAGAGAACCGCTATACGGCAAACTATGCCGGAGAGGCAGACCGCGTCAATGACTGATCAGACTATAAGCTTCGACGAGATTCCACGCACCAGCAGACTCTTCCGGGACTATCTGTACGATTTCGAACGGGTCGGCGGCTTCTTCAGAAGCGGTGGGATCGGCATCGAAGCACTGGCCGACCATGAGATGGAGATCGCCCGGCAGGAGTCTCCACGCGCGGCAGTGGCGGATATTCTGCGCGAGCAGAATGTGCGGGCGGGCGCGACGGCGGCGACGCTTGGAAACCTCGACCGGCTGCAGCAAAGCGATTCGGTCGCGATCGTTACCGGTCAGCAGGCAGGGCTCTTCACCGGGCCGCTCTACACCATCTTCAAGGCGCTGACAGCGGTCAAGCTTGCCCGGCAGCTTGAAGCCCGCGGCATCAACGCCGTGCCGATGTTCTGGATTGCCGCCGAGGATCACGATTTTGAAGAGGTCAACCACACACAGATCCTCGACCGTGAAGGCCATCTTCGGAAGATCACACACTCCAGCGCAACTTCGGGTGAGGGCAGACCTGTTGGCTCGATCCCGCTCGACGCCGCGATTGAATCCGAAATCTCTGAACTTGTCGCGTCCCTGCCCGAGTCGGAGTTCATGGCCAGACTGATTGGGGATCTGCGAGAATCATACTCTCCGGGCACCGGCTTTGCCGAAGCCTTTGCGCGGATGATGACGAGGCTGATCGGCCATTATGGCATCATCCTGATCGATCCGATGGACGAGCGTCTCAAACAGATTGCCGGTGAAATATATCGCCGGGCGATCGACCACCTGCCGGACTTCTCCGCCAATCTGGTCCGGCAGAGCGCCAAACTCGAAACCGAGGGTTATCACGCACAGGTTCATACCAGCCCGGAGCTCGTGCCACTATTTATGATGGATGAAGGACGGCGCACCGCCATGATTCTTGGCCAGGATGGCCTGGTCCACCTGAAAGGCAGCGGAAAGAGCTTTCCATTCGGGGAGATCGTCGGGCGTGTTCACCAGTCTCCGGCACACTTCAGCCCGAACGTCACTCTCCGCCCGATCGTTCAGGACTTTTTGTTACCGACGGCAGCGATCATCGGTGGAGCGGCTGAGATCGCCTACTTCGCACAACTGCTGCCAAATTATCGATTACTGGGAAGACTCGCGCCATTGATACTGCCGCGGGCGAGCCTGACGATCATCGAAAAGAGGCACGCAAAGACACTCGCCAAATTGAGTCTCCGCTTCGCTGATCTCTTCGAGGGGGAGCGAGGCTCTCCTGAAGAAGGTCGTCGAGGGAAGCCTCGACAACCATACTGCGGCCGTCTTTGACGAGACGGAGCTGCTGATCAACGAACAGCTCGAACGGCTTCGCGAATCGCTCCAGGCGGTCGATCCGACCCTCTCCGAGGCACTCAAGGGTGGACGTGAGAAGATCCTTTATCAGCTGCACAACCTTCGAACCCGGTTCATCCATAACCGTGGCCGTCGTGATGAAGGAACCCAGCCGCAGATCGAACGGCTCGCCAACTCCCTCTATCCCCATCGGAATCTGCAGGAGAGAGAGTTGAATGTCTGCTATTTTCTGGCGCGCTACGGCTATGAGGTGATCGACAGACTCTACGAGGCGATCGACCCACTGAGCCACGACCATCAACTGGTGGGGATCTAAGCGAAGTTTATCTGACCGTCCGATCCCGGATCAGTTCGAGAAACGACTTCGCGGCGTGCGAAAGGTTGCTCTCACGCCGAAAGACGAGTCGCAGCGTCTTCTCGATCCTCATTCCGCGCACGGGAACGTGAACCAGCCGGCCATCCGCAATCTCGGCACTGACCGAGAGTCGGGGCAGGATTGCGATACCGACCCCAAGCTGAACGAAATCCTTGATCGTTTCGAGTGTCGAAAGATCGACACAGATATTCAGCAGCGTCTGATTCTGGCGGAAGAGTTCGAATATGCGGTCGCGGGCCGGAGTCTTCGCGTTATGTGCGACAAACTGAAAAGCGCCAAGCTCCCGCACCGTGACCTGCTCTCGTCCGGCCAGTTCGTGCTTTGGCGGCACGACGAGGACCAGTTCATCCCGGTCGAGTTCAATCGACTGCAATCCACCCTGTTGCGGGTCATACGATAAAAATCCGAAATCGATCTTCCGTTCGAGGAGGTCGCTCGGTATCTTCTCTGAAATATTGCGGTGAACCTCGATCTTGATCATCGGAAAGCGGTGGCGATATTCGAGCAGCAATTGTGGTAGCAGATAGAATGAAGTGCTCTCGTTTGCGCCGATGATGAGTCGTCCGCGATACATTTCGCGCAATTCCCCGACCGCTTCACGCGCCTCCTGGCGCAGATTGATCAGGCGTTGCGCATATGAGTGGAGCGTCTTTCCGGCTTCCGTCAATGTCGCATTCCGGCTGCTCCGATCGAACAGTTGTTCACCGGTCTCCTCTTCGAGCCGCTTGATGGCGATGCTGAGGGCCGGCTGTGTCCGCAGCATCTTCTCGGCCGCTCGCGAAAAACTCTTCTCTTCCGCAACGCAAAGAAATATCTCCAATTGACCAAATTCCATCCCGACTCCTTTGTGGACAAAGATTGCGTGGGCATTGCCCGTGTATTGCCAGATTATTACCAAATTAGTGCCAAATTGTCCCTGATCACAGATTATCCCACAGTCTCAGCACAGGTCTACCTATAAATTTCTTTTATACATTATTAAACATAATAAATTTTGCAAGCGATCGACATAATGTTATTATCTTTTGGGTTTGGCGGAAAATTTGAGGGGCAGTGGAGCCTGTTCAGGATTATCATCAGGATGAACCGTAACGACTGACCGTGAAGAAGCAAGGAGCAGAAGGATATGAGTGAGCGAGTAGCTATTTTCGACACGACGCTGCGGGATGGGGAGCAGTCACCAGGATGCAGCATGAACCTGGAAGAGAAGCTGCGAATGGCGAAGCAGCTCGATTCACTTGGAGTGGACGTGATGGAGGCCGGTTTCCCGGTGGCCTCGGATGACGACTTTGCCGCGGTGCGTGAGGTGGCGCGGATTTGTCGCCGCCCGGTGATTGCGGCGCTCTGCCGGACAACACCGCAGGATATCGAGCGATCGTGGGAGGCGCTGGCAGATGCCGCCCATCCACGGATCCATACCTTCATTGCGACCTCGGACATTCACCTTCAGTATAAGCTCCAGAAGACGCGTGAAGAGGTGCTGGAGATGGCGCGCCGTGGCGTGCGACTGGCAAAGAGCTTCACGAGCGACGTCGAATTCTCGGCGGAGGATGCGACGCGCAGCGACCTCGACTATCTCTGTCAGGTGATCGAGGCGGTGATCGAGGAGGGGGCGACGGTCGTCAACATTCCGGACACGGTCGGCTACACGATCCCGTCAGAGTATACACACATCATTCAGACGCTGCGTCAGCGGGTGCGGAACATCGACCGGGCGGTGATCAGCGTTCACTGCCACAACGACCTCGGGCTGGCGGTCGCCAATTCACTGGCGGCAATCGCGGCCGGGGCGCGACAGGTCGAATGCACGATCAATGGGATTGGTGAACGGGCGGGCAATGCCTCGCTCGAGGAGCTGGTGATGGCGCTGCGTGTGCGTCGTGATCTGATGCCATTCGAGACCGGGATCGTCACGGAAGAGCTCTACCGGTCGAGCCAGACACTCTCAAACATTACCGGAGTCCTCGTCCAGCCAAACAAGGCGGTGGTCGGCAAAAACGCCTTCGCGCACGAAGCCGGAATCCACCAGCACGGAGTTCTCAACAACCGACTGACCTATGAAATAATGACGCCCGAATCGGTCGGAGTTAAAACAAACAGTATTGTGCTGGGCAAGCACTCCGGGCGCCACGCGCTTGGCAAGAAGTACGAGGAGATGGGCTATACTTTGGGACGGCCGGAGCTGGATAAGGCGTACAAGCTCTTCACCAAACTGGCCGATCAGAAGAAAGAGATCTTCGAGGAGGATCTGGTAGCGATCCTTCAGGATGGGTTCGCGCAGATACCGGAGCGTTACAAGCTGCGGTCGGTCGAGGCGACGGCCGGCACGGCGGTCACCTCTTCGGCAACGGTCAGACTGCTCGATACCAGCAACGAACAGGAGTCGGCGGAGACGGCGAGCGGAGACGGTCCGGTCAATGCGACGGTTGAAGCGATCGATCGAATCACGGGATTTAGCGGAACGCTGATGGACTTCAAGGTCCGTTCGGTCACACGCGGCACCGATGCCGTCGGAGAAGTCTTTGTCCACGTCGAGTTTGGCGGGACATCATACACGGGTAAGGCGGCAAGCACGGACATCGTCGATGCGAGCGCACGCGCCTATATCAATGCAGTCAACAAAGCCTGTTACGCCAGGGAGAGAGCGCGGAGTGCCGCCTGATCCTATCCGCTCCGAGCTGAGTGAGTAGATCAACCAACCGTTAATCGATTTGGCAGCAGACCGAGGAGAAAATACTGTGGGAATGACAATAACAGAGAAGATTCTGGCCGCGCATAGTGGTCGGGACAGTGTTACACCAGGTGAGATCGTCAATGCGAAGATCGACCTGATCGTTGCGCACGACGTGACCACGCCGCCGGCGGTGGCAATGCTCAGAAAGCTCGGGATTGACCGTGTTTTTGATCCGTCAAAAATTCTTGTCACCCCGGATCATTTCGTCCCCAACAAGGATATCAAGAGTGCGGAGCTGGCGAAGCAGCTTCGGGAGTGGCGGATCGAGCAGGGTATCGAGCGCTACTATGAGATTGGAAATCACGGGATCTGCCACGCGATCGCGCCGGAGCAGGGTCACGTGCTGCCGGGAATGACGATTGTCTGCGGCGATTCGCACACGACGACGATGGGGGCACTCGGAACATTTGCGAGCGGTGTGGGCTCGACAGATCTCGCGGCGGCGCTCGCGACCGGCGAACTCTGGTTCAAGGTTCCGGAGACGATGCTCTTCGAGCTGAAAGGCAAGCTGCCATTCGGAGTCTATTCGAAGGATATCATCCTGTACATCATCTCGAAGATCGGCGTCGACGGCGCACGGTACCGGGCGATGGAGTACAGCGGGGACGGACTGGCGAGCCTGAGCATGGAGGCACGGTTCACGATCACCAACATGGCGATCGAGGCGGGTGGAAAGAGCGGCATCATGCCGGTCGATTCGATCGCAGAGGAGTACGTCAAGGCGCGGACACCGAATCCGTACACCTGCTACTACTCTGACGAGGATGCGCGTTATTCGGATCGGATGACGATCGATCTCGATCAGCTGGAACCGATCGTCGCGCTGCCGAGCCTGCCGTCGAACGGACGATTCATTGGTGAGATCGAGCGTGTAAAGATGGATCAGGTCTACATCGGTTCGTGCACGAACGGGCGGATCGAGGATCTTCGGATTGCGGCGCAGATCTTCAAGGGGCACAAGGTAGCCGAAGGGACACGGGCGATCGTCGTTCCGGCGACGACCGAAATATGGAAGATGGCGATGCGCGAAGGGCTGCTCGAAATCTTCGCGGATGCCGGTTGCGTCGTCTCGACGGCGACCTGCGGCGCCTGCCTTGGTGGCTTTATGGGTGTTCTTGGGGCCGATGAGACCTGCCTTTCAACGACCAACCGTAACTTCGTTGGCCGTATGGGCAGTCCAAAATCGAAGGTCTATCTGGCGAGCCCGGCGACGGCGGCGGCGACCGCGATCACCGGAACGATCACCGATCCACGCGAATTTTTACAATAATCATTAACCGGAGAAAAAAAGATGCCGGAATTACCGAATAAATTTAGCGGCTACGCTCACGTCTATTCGCGTGAGCACATCAACACCGACGAGATCATCCCGGCCCGTCACCTCAACGTCCACGATGAGGCGGAATTGGCGAAGTATGCGATGGAGGATATCGACACCGATTTTGTCAAGCGTGTCATGCCGGGCGATTTCGTGATTGCAGGCGAGAACTTCGGCTGCGGCTCATCGCGTGAGCACGCGATCTGGGCGCTGCGTGGCGCGGGTATCAAGGTTGTCATTGCGAAGAGCTATGCGCGAATCTTCTTTCGCAACGCAATCAACAATGGATTCCTGGCGATCGAGTGTCAGGATGCGTGTGAAGTGGCAGGAACGGGAGACCAGGTCGAGATCGATCTGATCGCCGGCGAGTTGCGCAACCTGACCAATGGTAAAAAGGCGACATTCGTGCCGATCACAGAGTTTGCTCGTGAGCTGATCGAGGATGGCGGGCTGCTGCCACACATCCAGAAGAAGGCCGGAAAAGCCGGCGTGAAGGTTTAAGGGGGGAGAGAGCGAGAATGAAGGCAAATATTACGATACTCCCCGGAGACGGGATTGGGGTCGAGGTGACGCGCGAGGCGGTGGCGTGCCTGGAAGCGGTTGCGCACCGGTTCGGTCACGAGTTCCATTTCGAGACACGGCTGATTGGTGGAATCGCGGTCGACAAGACCGGGGTTCCGCTGCCGGAAGAGACCCTCAAGACGTGTCTTGAGAGTGACGCGGTGCTGCTTGGCGCGGTTGGCGGGCCGCAGTATGACTCGCTGCCGCCGAAGCTCAAGCCGGAGACCGGACTGCTCGGTCTGCGGGCGGGTCTGGGCGTCTATGCCAATCTTCGCCCGGCCTTTCTGCACGAATCGCTGATCGATGCTTCTCCGCTCAAGTCGGAGATCGTCCGCGGGACAGACCTGCTGATCGTCCGTGAGCTGGCGGGTGGAGCCTACTTTGGCCAGCCGCGCGAGATCACGGAGGAGCGTGGGCTGAACACGATGGCCTACACTGTGCCCGAGGTCGAGCGGGTGGCGCGGGTCGCCTTCGAGTTGGCGCGCGGCCGGCGAAAGAAGCTTTCGTCGATCGACAAGGCGAACGTACTCGAGAGTTCACAGCTCTGGCGCAAGGTGGTGACTCGTCTCGCCGCCGAGTACCCGGACGTGACGCTCGAGCACGGCTATGTCGACAGTTGCGCGATGGCCCTCGTCACGCGACCGACGAGCTTTGACGTCATCGTCACCGAAAACCTCTTTGGTGACATCCTCAGCGACGAGGCCTCTGTCCTGACAGGATCGCTGGGCATGCTGCCCTCGGCGAGCCTGGGCGGCGAGGTCGAACTCTATGAACCGGTCCACGGATCGGCTCCGGACATCGTCGGTAAGGGTATCGCCAACCCGCTGGGAGCAATCGCTTCGTGCGCAATGCTGCTTCGCTATACGTGTAAACTCGAGAAAGAGGCCTCGCTGCTCGAAGAGGCGATCCGTCAGGCGTTGAGTGAGGGATACGGAACGCCGGATCTGAAGAGCCAGCCCCGAATCGTCTCGACGACTGAACTTGGGGCGCACGTACGCGGCTTCGTCGAACGCGCCTGAAGGCTCAACCTGTCAGGTATAAAATTAAAACAAGAGGGCCCTGGCGAGCGGAGGCTCGTCGGGGCTTTCCAACAGGCTTACGATGGACCGGTTTACGATACAACTGACAGGCCGACTGTCGAACGGTCAGCAACCGGCGGCCCTGAGAGATCTGGCAGAGCTCTGAAAGAGCTCTATTAAAGCTCTATTAAAGCTCTATTAAAGCTCCAATAAGGTTCCAATCTGGCAAGCTACAATCTGGTCCTGGCAGGCTAAGAAGAGAGCAATCCACACCACGACCACACTGATCAAGGGAGATGTTATGAAAATGAGAGGAGCGCGCATTCTGCTGGAAGCGTTGCGCTGTGAGGGAGTCAGGCATATCTTCGGTTATCCTGGAGGTGCTGTCCTGCACATCTACGATGAGCTGATCAAGCACGCGGAGTCACTGGGGATAACGCATTATCTGGTACGTCACGAGCAGGCGGCGCTCTTTGGCGCGGCTGGCTACACGCAATCGACGGGCAAGACCGGTGTTGCACTGGTCACTTCCGGTCCGGGCGGCACGAATGCCGTCACCGGGATTGCGAATGCTTTCATGGACTCGCTGCCGATGGTCGTCTTCTCGGGACAGGTACCAACAAATCTGATCGGCAACGATGCCTTCCAGGAGGCGGATCTGACTGGTATCACGCGCTCCTGCGTCAAGCACAACTATCTTGTGAAGCGGGTTGAGGATCTG
>JBEIMN010000037.1:0-12346 GCA_040378705.1 Acidobacteriota bacterium | reverse complement strand
GTGAAGCCCTCTACGCGTAAATTCTCGCACGCGAGTACCTAGCGCATGTAAAATTGTTAACATTGCGTCGCCATTCCGCAGGGAGTAACCAACCCCCGCCAAACCGAGCCGCTGCCCCTCTTCTAATTGCCCTTCTGGTCGCCCTTCTGGCGCCTCGCCTCTGTTGCTCTCTTCCTTGCCACCCTCGCTGATCCCCGTATACCCGAGCAGGTGCGCCGCCAATGCCTGGTTCGGATATGAACGAACCTCCTCTTCCATCACCTGGATGCCCGTCAGACGATTCTCCGTCACCGCGATCCGCACTGCGTCCGCCTTGTCCACATCCAGATTACGCTTCAACCAGAGGTGGCGATTGCTCCCGGTCAGCATTCCATAAAGCTCCGATGGACCAATCCCCAGCAGCGGAGAGAGCAGCTTTACCGCCAATTGCCGCTTCTCCTCGATCTTCTGCAACTTCGACTCCGGAGTCTTGAATTTTCCCCTGAGGTCCGCCAGAAGAACCGGATCGACAAATACCGATTTGACGATGACGCTCATCGCTAGCAACTGGCCGTTCCGGTCGACAATCGATCCACGCTCCGGCAATAGCCTGATCCGCTTGGTGTAATTCTGCTCCGCACGATCTGAATACTCAGCATGCTGGACGATCTGAACCCACGCCAGCCTCCAAATGATGACCATCATCCACGAGGCAAGTAACAACCCCAGCCATAAAATATGTCGACTCGATCTCTCCTTACCGCTCAGCTGGCTCATAATTTTACTGATACCTCTTCTGGCTGACAGATCTTCTGGTGTCTGGCAGTGTCTGGCAGTGTCTGGCAGTGTCTGGCAGTGCCTGGAAGTCTTTGGCCCTTCCGACACCGTCTGAATCCGCGATCAACCAGGAATCACAATTTTTCGCGACTCAATCTCCCGCTTTCAACGCCGGCTTGTCGATTGACGCGCGATATTCCGTTCACCATTACGAGTAACTGATCTCCCGGCCCCGGCCGCCCCGGCTCTTCGATCGACCGAATTTGACGCGGCGCGACGAACCAGACTCTTTCCCGCTCCCGGACCGACTTTGCGAGACGGCTTTCTGTCTTTTGCCATGCCTCTCGCACTCGCGTCGGGCTTGACGCCACTCGCTCTCACTAAGGAGCGGACCGCCGGCTCGCTCCGCCGCGAAACGACACCATCCCTGCCGGCTACAAGTGCAGGAAGTTCCCGCCGATTGGAGCGCGCAACCGGCTTATCGGTTCCCCGATCATTGGCACCATCGGACACATCATCGGCGACCACGGAAACATCGTCAGCAGATCGCTGGATCTCCACGGCCCCTTTGACCGAACTGGTGACCGAGCTGTTGACTGGGCCAATGACTGGGCCAGGCTGAAGCAAGGCGGTGGTATCTGCCTGATGCAGCGCCTTCTGCTGTTCGAGAGTCTCGGACCGCTGACGGTTCGCCATCTCGTGCAGTTCCGACTTCAGTTTTGTATCGTCGATCCCGAGGCGGTGGATTCTTCCCTGCGTCCTCAACGCGAAGACGAAACCAGCCGAAAGGACGAGTCCGATGCCAATCACGGCATAGAGAACCGTCGCTCCTTCAGAGACCACGGCCCCCTCACGCGTCCGACTCCTGGCGCGCTTCGCCGCCTTGCCATCATTGCGCGGAACACTCCGGCTCACCGCTGGCCGGTTGGCCACCGGACCATTCTGCACTCTGGGACGATAGATCGCTGATCGACTCATATGAATTCTCTGCTCCCTCTTCAACAGACTAATTCCGGGGACTAATTCCGGGGACTAATTCCGGATCGACTCTCCGGAGAGTGCGGTTTCACCACAATTAAACTCAGCTTTACGGCTTCTCTGGTTCCCTGCTCCACCACTCAAAGCCACGCTTCACGGGTGAAGCTCAGACGACCGTGAGTTTTCGACAGGCTCGCAATTTGGCGCTTCGTGCGCGCGGATTGGCCGCGACCTCGACATCGCCCGGGCGCAGCGCCTTCCGTGTCAGCAGCTCGACCCGCCTGACCGCTCCACATTCACATCGCGGCCTTGTCGGTGGACACTGGCATTGCCCGGCCTGAAACCGGAACGCCTGCTTAATCTCCCGATCCTCAAGCGAGTGGAAGGTTATCATCACGAGCCTTCCCTCCGGTTCGAGCAGATCGACCGCCGTCGCGACAAAACTGTCCAATCCCTCCAGCTCCCGGTTGACCGCGATTCGCAACGCCTGAAAAGTCCTGGTCGCCGGATGAATCTTCCAGTAACCTTTCTGATTGACCGCCCGCACGACCAGCTCTGCCAGCTCAACCGTCTTCTGAATCGGCGCGACGGCGCGCTCCTGAACAATCCGGCGCGCGATCCGTCGCGAGGCCCGCTCCTCACCAAATTTGTATATCAGGTCCGCCAGCTCCTGCTCACTCAGCCGATTGACCAGATCGGCCGCCGTCACTCCCACCGAACGATCCATTCGCATATCGAGCCTGATATCAGGTTTTACCGACGGATCTGCTTCCTGATCTGCTTCCTGATGGGGCCCTGGCCTGATCCCTCCCCCGCCTGCCGACTCCGCCCGAAAACTGAAGCCACGCTCAAGCGTATCCAACTGGTACGAGGAGATGCCGAGATCGACCAGGATCCCGGCAACCTCCGCAATCCCAGACTCTGCCATCACCGTCCGCAACTCGCGATAGTCGCGGTGCACGCCCACAAAGCGATCTCCAAACCTTGCCAATCGCTCTCTCGCCATCACGAGTGACTCTGCGTCACGGTCCAACCCCATCACCCGCACATTCGGAAAACGGTCAAGAATCAGCTCCGTATGCCCACCCATCCCGAGGGTCGCATCGATCACCAGACCACCTCGCCCGGGAGCCAGCAGGTCGATCACTTCTTCAGGCATCACCGGACGATGTCGTTCCATTCTCAGGTACTCTCAAATCTCAGATTCCAAAGGTTTCCAGGACCTTCGAATCTGAATCGGTGTAGGGGTTGTTCTCGATCTGATCGATAACGAAGCGATCCCGCGGCCAGACTTCGAGGTAATTACCCTGTGCAATGACCATCACATCGCCCTGCAACTCCGCTTTCGTCCGCAGCGGCGCGTGAATCACCAGCCGCCCCTGCGCATCCATCTGCTGCTCGAGCCCGTAGTAGTTGATGTGGTTCAGGAATCTCTTCTTCGACTCATTCTCGCCTGGAATCCCACTGAGGATCTGCTCGATCCCCTTCCAGATTGCCATCGGATAGATTCGGGCGTGATTGCCTGTCGTGCTGGTGATGAAGAACTCGCCGCCTGGAAAACGCTCGTCGATGACCCGCCGAAATGGCGCGGGAATCTTCAACCGGCTCTTCTCATCCATGCGGGTCTCGCAGCTCCCACGAAACATCTCTCACTCCTCAGACCACCAACCCAACGGTTCAATTAGTAAATCTTTGCCAGTAAATCTCTGCCAGTATGTCTCTGGCTCACCAATCACTCCCACCCGGCTATAGTGCAGGCTATTGGACAGGCTTGGCATTCTTGGCTTATTCGCGCCCAATTTGCGGCTAATTCCCGGCTAATTCGCTTCAGAACTTGTCGCCATCCGGGTATTTACGACCCCGAACTTAAAAGCTTTCTTAAGCATCAGTCGGTTTACCAGACTGGATCAGAAATTTCAGGGTAGCAGAACCCCTGCCTTACGCCTCCCGACCACTCGCCCCCGGCCAAGTGGAGTCACTTCAGGCCAAGCCCGGCAGTTTCAGGCTGTTTCAAAGCCAATTCCTGCAATTTCAAGCCATTTTCTGTCAAATTTTGTCGATTATTCGCCAACTGAGGTGATACCCGAATCACAACCAGGCCGTTTACACGCTCCCCATCGCGATTCAATGAGGGCAGGCCGCCCGCCGCCTACTCCACTTTGTACCACATTCGCCCTCTTTAGCCCACTCCAGTTGGATAATAGTGCGTCGATTGGTATCGCGTCAAGATATTAATCGCCCCCCGGGTGATTAACGATTTTTCGTGATCAGCGACCGTAAAACTATGCTTAAAATCGCTCGATCGATGGCAAAACGATCGATTGAATGAGCGAATGAGCACCCGGCAGCTTCCGCAATTTGCGAATCTCCATGGTATAGTGAACGTCCCTGAGTCGCTGAAGATTGTCGGCTCGCGAAGTATGAACAAAGGCTGATCGAACCAGTTGATGAACCAGTATCTGGTATTAACAATAATTGGGGTTCTGGCGGCTCTCGGAAATCTGCTGGGTGGATTTTTCGTGGCTCACGGCCAGGCGCCACGCCACCGCTTCCTGAAGCGCCTGACGGCGATGGGGGCCGGTTTTCTGCTGGCAGTGGTGATCCTGGAGGTCGTGCCGGAGGTCGGCGGGCAGTGGAAGGGCGAACTGGGAGTGGCGATGTCCTGGCTGCTTGCCGGGTACCTGCTGCTTCAGTTTGCAGAACACACCATCGCGCCGCACTTCCATTTCGGCGAGGAGACTCATCATCAGGAGATGCACGAGCGTGGCGTGGCGTTCAAGGCGATGATCGGACTGGCGATCCACGCCTTCTTCGATGGTGTAGTGATGGCGGCCGGGCTCATGACCAGTTTCAGGCTCGGGCTCGTCCTCTTTCTGGCGGTGCTGCTCCACAAGATTCCGGAAGGTTTTACGATCGCCTCGATAATGATCTCAGCGGGCAGAAACCAGCGCACCGCCTGGCGGGCGACACTGCTGATCGCCTTCGCGACAATTGCCGGAATCCTGATGGTCACGATAGTCGAACCGGCAATCCGTTACGCACTGCCCTTCTCCGCCGGTGTAACCCTCTACGTTGCCGCCTCGGATCTGATTCCGGAGGTCAACCGCGAATACGAACTGAACCAGGAGGAGAAGGGGATTCCGGCGTCGATCTTCGTCTTTGGCGGTGTCGCCTTCTTTTATCTGACCCATCTCTTGCTGACATTTGCGCTGAATCATTGAAAAGACGCAGTAAAATCAGGCGCAGGAGCGCGCGAACATCCCGCCGTTGTTGCCCGAAGCGAAGCAATCATGAATAACGTAAAAATCAGAGTTTTGCTGGCCAAGCCCGGACTGGATGGCCACGACCGCGGGATAAAAGTGATCGCACACGCGCTGCGCGATGCGGGAATGGAGGTCATCTACACTGGTCTCCGGCAGAGCCCGGAGCAGATTGTCAATGCCGCACTCCAGGAGGATGTGCAGATCATCGGGCTCTCGATCCTCTCCGGCGCCCACATGACCATCTTCCCGCGTGTGCTCGAGCTGATGCGCGAGAAAGAGATGAATGACATGCTGCTCTTCGGCGGCGGAATCATCCCGGAGGACGACATCCGCGCGCTCAAAGAGCTTGGTGTGAGCGAGATCTTCCTGCCTGGAACCTCGACCGAGGCGATCATTCAGTTCATCAGATCACGGGTCAATCCAGGATAACCGCGCCAGACGCTCGAAGACAGATCCTTCTCCCCCCTGCCCCATTCCCCAATCGAAACACCATCCGCCTGCATAAACTCGCGTCACAACCTTACATCACAAGGAAAGCCCGCGAGCGATCGGTTTTAGCAACCGATGTCTGGAGGTAGATCTGCCATGATCCACGCTGAAGCTTGAAGTTCGTAAAGGTCAGGCTCGTCCCGCTGACGACGGTCACGTTCTGGGAGGGGACCTGTGTGCAGGTACTTGAACCGCTCAGGCAGAAGAAGACGCTCGTCCGCGCCGCCTCGAAGTTGGTACCGGTAATCGTCCCTGTGAAAGCGATATTGGTTCGCGGCACCGTCGGGGTGAGAATGTAACCGGTCAGTTTCGGGAAGGTCCCCTGCTGCACCGTCACCTGAAAGACATTTGATCGGTTCGAGGCTCCGGCGACAGTCTGGACATAGACCTGCCACCTGCCGCTGGCGAGAGAGATTCCTGTCAGTCGGATTCCCGTCGGGCTGGTCACGGATATTGAATCGGACGGAGCCTGGACACAGGTCGTGGTCGCTTCAAGGCAGAAGACGACACTGGTGCTTCCGGTGACGAAATTGGTGCCGCTGATCGTCCCGCTGAAGGGCTGGCCGGCATCCGGATTGATCGGATTCCAGACAAAGCCGGTCAGGGTCGGCAGATCGAGTGCTGGCGCGGAGGTGACAAGGAAGGCAGTCGAGCGTTCGGTCGGCCCGCCGGTCGTCTGAACGTAGAACTGCCACGCTCCGGCGACAAGGCTCACTCCGGTCAGGCTGATGCTGGTCGCATTGGTAACCTGCACACTCGCGGCTGGAAACTGGCTGCATGTCGAGTTCCCGTTGACGCAATAGTAGACCTGCGTCGCTCCGACAACGAAACCGGTTCCAGTGATCGTTGTCGAGAAGGGCTGACCGGCGACCGGGGCTGCCGGATTGAGAAGGTAGCCACTGATGGTCGGAGCGGTGATGGCTGGCGACTGTATGGTGAAGGCGGCGGAGCGCGCGGAGACTCCGACTGCGGTCTGGAGATAGACCTGCCAGCTGCCGCTCGCCAGACTGACATTGCTGACGATCAGACTGGTCGTTCCGCTGACGTTGATCGAGGAGAGCGGCGCCTCGGTGCAGTTCACGGCGCCGTTCAGACAGAGAAACAGTCGCGTCGCACCGCTCACGAACCCCGTTCCGCTGACGGTCAGCGTAAATGGCTGTCCGGCGATCGGACTGGCCGGGTTGCGCGCCAGACTGGTGATCACCGGAACGGCCTGTGTCGTCGAACCAATCTGAAAGGGGGTGGAACGTCCCGAAACACCACTGCTGGTCTGAAGATAGAGCTGCCAGCTTCCTGCCCCCAGTGAGACCTGCTCGACAATCAGCCGGGTCGAAAACGGCACGGAGATCAGCCCCGACGAGAACTCCGTGCAACTGTCTGTGCCATCGGAACAGATGAAGGCACGTGTCCCACCGGTCACGAAGTTGGTTCCGGTAACAGCAATATTGAATGGAGTATTGGGCGCCGGGGATGCCGGGGCGAGGGCCAGGCTGGCGATGGTCGGAAGCCCGAAGACCACCGTCTGAACGGAGAAGACCGACGACCGGCTCGATATCCCCCCGGGGGAGAGCAGGTAGAACTGCCAGCTCCCGGTCGTCAGCACAATATTGCTGACGGTCAGCCGCGTCTTGTCGATGACCGTGATGCTGCTTGCCGACTGCTGCTGACAGAACGGCTTGCCGATCTGACAGAAATAGATCCGCATTCCGGAGGTCGCGAAGTTGGTGCCGATGATCGTCCCGCCAAATGACCGGCCGGAGGTCGGACTGACCGGATTCCACGTATAACTGCCGATCGTCGGTGACCCGGAGGTACCGGAATCGACGGTAAAGGAGGTCGAGCGTCCCGAAGTTCCGGCCGCTGTCTGGACATAGAACTGCCAGGCACCACCTGTAAGTGAAACTCCGCTCAGACTGATCGAGGTCTGGCTCGAAACATTGATCGAACCCGCCGGAACCTGACTGCAAGTCGTGCTCGCCTCAGGGCAGAAGAAGAGACTCGTCGCGCCGATCTCAAAACCGGTTCCGGTAATCGTCCCACCGAAAGACTCATTGGCGATCGGAGCCGCGGGTGTCCACGAGTACACGCTGATCGTCGGAACCTGCACGAGCGGAAGCCCGACTGAAAAAGTGGTCGAGCGGTTCGAGGGGCCGACCGCCGTCTGAACGTAGACCTGCCACGTCCCGATTCCAAGCGTGACGCTCGTAATCGAGAGACTGGTCGCACTGATCTGGCCGAGACTGGCCGCGGCCAGCTCTGTGCAGGTCGTTACTCCTGTCGAACAGAAGAAGACACGCGTCGCCCCGGACACGAAATTCGAGCCATTGATCGTTCCGGCAAATGGCTGACTGGCGATCGGCGAAGAGGGATTCCAGGAGAAGCTGGTAACGGTTGGCGCCGTCGAGGTCGCCGCGCTGACCGTAAAAGCCGTCGAACGATTCGAGGCTCCGGCCGCGGTCTGAACGTAGACGATCCAGTTGCCGCCGGTCAGTCTGACGCCACTCAGGGCGAGACTGGTCGGGCTGCTGACGGTAATAGCCGTCGCGCTCACGGCGTTACAGCTCGTCGTTCCATCGAGACAGAACCAGACCTGCGTCCCACCACTGACGAAATTGGTCCCGGTAATCGTCCCCCCAAAAGAGGTGTTGGCCACCGGAACAGTCGGGCTCGAGGTGAAACCGGCGATCGTCGGCAGGGTCGTCGTTCCTCCGGAAGTGATCGCGAATGAGGTGTCAGAGATATCAAAGAAGATATTGCCGACCGCCTCGACACGAATTCGTGCCTGTGTCGAACTGACCGCCGCCGGGACGAGTATCGACTCCGTGCCGTCGTTGGCGGTCGATCCACTCAAAATGATCGGAAAGGTGACTCCGCCATCCGTCGAGAGGCTGATCCTGACCTGCGAACAACTGACCGGACTGCTGGCGGTGTTGGCCACCGACCAGGTCACCGTCTGTGTCGACCCGCCGGCCCAGGTCACTGCGCTATTGGGCGCTGTCACCTGAAAGGGTCCGGCATTGCCGGCCACTGTCAGCGTCACGCTATCGTCCGCCATCCCTCCACCGGAGCTTCGATTATCCCGCAACGTAACGCCAAAATTGAGCGTTCGTCCGATGGACGGCAGACTCTCAGCCGTCCGAAATCCTCCGACTGTATCCGGCGGCACATTGGCGTTATTCAAAATATAGCTGAGACTCGGAAAGACTCGCGCCGGACTGCTCACCGGCGCAAAGGAGCGGAAGAGCGGTCGGGTCGTCGACTGCGGATCTCCAATATCGGTGTAGGGAGGATTGCTGTAATTGATGCCGGGGTCTGCCTGCTCCCAGACCCAGGTCAGGTTCGCCGCATCGGCCGCATCAGGGTCGCTGCCCGTCGCCCGCAATTCAAATGGAGTCGCACGCGGAATGACATAGTCTGGTCCGCCATCGACCGTCGGCGGATTGTTGGTTGTCGCCAGACTCTGGTAACAGCGACCGAATCCATCAAGGTGCCCAAGCATCTGCCGGAGACTCATGAGGTGGAAGCGGAAGTTGCCGCTGGTCGAGGTCGCGAGGTTGTCGGTCGTACAACCTCCGGCATACGACATTATCGTTACACCCGATCCTGGTTCATACGCAGAGGTTCCCGTCCGGTTTGCCCCAGCACAGTTGCCGGAAGTTCCGTTGAATGAGTGCGAGGCGCCAAACTGATGGCCAAGCTCGTGTGTCAGAACGTACATTCCACCCGAATTGCCGAGCGAACCGCCGACCAGCGAAACTCCGAGCCCTTTCACCGGGCCGCCGGAGATCGTCGCGTCACGGCAGACGACACCAACATAGGCGACGCCGCCGCCACCCGTCCCAAGAACGTGCCCAACATCGAATCTGGTGGCACCAAGCCCGGCCATCACCGACCCAAGCTGCCCGAGCATCGTTCCCGTACTGCCATTCGTGAAGGGATCACTCGCCGAGTTGAAACCACGTTCGGTGGTATAAAGGATCGTTGGCGCATCGATCAGCAGGAGCCGCACCGCGATCTCTCGCTCATAAACGGTATTGACACCATTGAGCCAGGTGACCATTGAGGCGACCGTACCCGCATTCGTCCCGCCCCCGAAGGTGTTGCTGTACTCCCAGTTCGCGGCCATGGCCAGCCGGAAAGTCCGCAGTGTTCCTCCTGTATTGTAGCTGACGGTGGAGGTTCCGGCGGTGACTGCCGCCTCTGTCTGCAGATAGTCGAGAAGCCCCGTCCCCGATCCGGCTGCCCCAATCTCTCCGGGCCCGTCGAGGGGATCGCCGGCGTCGCAAACGATCGACTCGGCATCGCCGATCGCGCTCGTGCCAAAGTAGCTGACGTAGCGGTCGGCGTAAGGGTCATCGTAAGGGGCGGGCGCCTCCGGCGGCGGAGCGACGGCAATCGCGTCATCCCTGTCCGCCCGTCCAACCATCTCCTGTCCCGGTATCTCCCTGTGGATGCTGACCGATCGCTCCTGCAGCAGAATCGTCGCGTGAAATCCCTGCGGCGTCAGATCGCAGCGCATCGTGACTCCCGGCTCATCGATCGACTCGCCGCTGTAGGTTCGGATCTCCGGATACTTCGCCGCGAGTGCCGCGTCCATAACCGATGACTCGACGACCCGAAAACGACGACTCGAGCCGTCAGGCATCGGCAACGGCAGTTCGACCTCGCGGTCGGTTGCCCCGGCCCCAGCAATCGATTCAGCCGGTGCCTGCGCCAGCAATGCCGCCATCGCCGGTCTGCTCATTCGCAGATACCGCCGGTCTTCAGCCTGGAGCGGCCCCTGTCGCGCCGCCATTGGCCCAGCAGCCTCGTCCTGCCAGATCTCATCTGATCGGCGCTCCTGCTCCCCGGCCAGTGACAGCCACGCCAGAGCCTTGCTGCCCGAAAGACCTGAAAAAGCAGATCCGGACATTCCGGCACCGACCAGGCCAAAAAAGACCACAAATATCGACGTAACCGGGATCAGGCCCCGCCTCGTCACCCGCCAGCCGCAATTTGCGGCCAACGAAAGCAGATTGTGAGTTGAAGATCGATGATCAATGATCGAGTGAAAACCGGCCCAGTGAGATTTCGGCATATCAACATCCCTGAAAAAAATGACAGCTTCCGCGTTGGCGGCGTGCGATAATGTTAAGGCGGTGCCAACTTAAATCGGTCCCTGCACCACCAGTCTCGGCATAGCCTTTTCCAACTTTGCCATTTTGACATAAGGCCGGCCAGATTTTCGTATTTTTCTTAAAATGGTTACAATCGAGTCTTGTTAAACCGGTTGATAATAGTCGATCCGGTTATTGCCGGGCCTGACTGGCAAAACTGCCAAACTAAACTATCTCCGTGGGGGAATAGACCGATGAACAGAATCTGGCGTCACACCGCCTTCGTGATCCTTCTGCTGCTGACGAGCGGATTCACCGATTGCTACAAACCGGTCGGTCGTGGTGACTGGCTGCCGAGCCACATCCGGACGATCGGCGTTCCACCATTCCAGAACCAGACGCAACGATTCAAGGTCGAACAGCGTTTCACCACGGCCATGATCGACGAGATTCTGCGCCGTTCGCGCTCGCTCAACGTAATCCCCACGGCAGAGAATGCCGACGCCGTCATGATCGGATCGATCAGGAACTTCAACCTCCGTCCGGTGCTGCTCGACGATTATGGCCGCGCACGCCTCTTCGAAGTGACGATCACCGTTGGCCTGACCGTCACCGATCAGACCAAAAATCGAACGATATACGATAACCAGAACTACATTTTCCGTGGAGAGTACGAGATCTCCGGCGATCCGAAGACCTTCTTCAACGAGGAAGGACCGGCGGTGGAACGGCTGGCACGCGACTTTTCACGTTCGGTTCTGACGACGATTCTCGAGGGATTCTGATGAAAAAATCGTCACCCGACGCTGGAAAGTCACGCACCGAATTCGCACGCGAGGTGAAATCCGGCGAGTTTGCCCCGCTCTACCTCTTCGATGGCCCCGAACGCTACCTGCGTGACGAGGCGCTGCGAAATCTGACCGCACGGGCGATCGATCCGGACCTCCGCGACTTCAACTTCGTCGAGATCTCGGCGGCGGCCGAGAGCCTTGACGAAGCTCTCGGCCTCGCACGCCAGTACCCGATGATCTCGCCCCGCCGAATGGTCGTCATTCGTGACTTTGAATCGATCAGCGACGAAGGCCCCCTTGAAAAGCTGAAAGACTACCTGCGCCAACCAGTCGAGACCTCGATCGTCGTCTTCGTCACGAACGGAATGGACAACCGGCGCAACATCGCGACCATGCTCAGAAAAGGATGCCGGGTCGTCAACTTCGAATCGCTCGATGATCAGCAGACCATTCAATGGGTGAAGGACTTTGCGGCGCAGGCTGGCTGTCCAATCGATCAGGCCGCCGCTGCCGCACTGGTTGGCACCGTCGGAGTCGGACTGATTCAACTATCGAGTGAGCTCGAAAAACTGATCAACTACGTCCGCAGCCCTGCTGATGGCAAGGGTGGAATAACCACCCGCGAGGTCGAGCTGCTCGTCCGCCATTCGCGCGAACACTCAAATTTCGAGCTGACCGACGCGATCGTCGCCGGCGACCGCCGCCGTTCCCTTCACCTGCTCGACCGCATCTATGCCAATGCCGGCGAGTCGATCCAGTCATTATCGCTGATGATCCTTGGCGCGATCGCCATGAACTATCGTCGCATGCTGATCGCGAAGGATCTCATGAAGCTGAATCTGCCCAACTCGGAGGTCGCACAGGCGGTCGGTATGTCACCCTACGCGGTGACATACCTCAACGAAAAGGCGCGCCGAATCGATGGCCACCGGCTGCTCAAGGCCCTCGAACTGCTCGCCCGGACCGATCTTGC
>JBEIMN010000036.1:0-12393 GCA_040378705.1 Acidobacteriota bacterium | reverse complement strand
TGCCGGCCAACAGTTACGATCCGACAAGTGAGTGGGGTCGTGCGTTCACGGATCGTCGTCACTCCTTCTTCGTCGGCGGGCGACTCAGCATGCCGCTGGGGATCAGCCTTTCACCGTTCATCAATGCCTCGTCAGGCGGACCGTTCAGCATCACGACCGGTTTCGACGAAAATGGGGATACAGTGATCAACGACCGTCCGGCAGGTCTGTCACGTAATACGACTCTTCCGGTCAGTCTCTATGGCGCAATCTCCAACCGCTGCATCTCCAACTGCGCGGTCGGCAGTACATCGCCGGTCTATCTCCGTGACTATCTCTACGCCAACTTCCCGAACGGGGTGAAGTCGCAGAGTCCGGGGTCGCTCAACGTCAACATGAACCTCAACCGCACTTTCAGCTTTGGCGAGCGCAAGAATGCGCAAGCCGGTGCCCAGGGCGGAATGGGTGGCGGTGGAATGATGGGCGGAATGGGGCGAATGGGCGGCGGTGGACCGATGGGCTTCGGCAATGAGAATGGCCGATTCAACCTGACGGTATCGGCACAGATTTCGAACGTTCTGAATCGTGTCAATTATGGCAGCTTCAGCGGAGTACTTGGTTCTCCCTACTTCATGCGCTCCAGCTCAGCGGGTGGAGCCCGCCAGTTCGAGCTTGGATTGAGATTCAGCTTCTAGTCTGGATCACACAGCGGCAGTAAGCGTGCCTGTGAGGGCCTAAGACTAAGACGGTAAGACCAGGGAAATATCCCGAATCTTACCGTCTCTTTTTTTGTCCACTCTTGTCGATTGAGAGCACGCTCCACCAATGCGAAGCGATCAGGAGATCATCGCATCGGGTGAGCACAGGTCACTGGAAGAGTATTTGAAAGCAAAAGAAAGAAGCCGGTTACTCCTTCTTCCCGACCAGACTCTGCCGACCGAGAAATAGCATGATCAGGCCGAAGAGCAGGAGCACCAGGCCCCAGATCGTATTGACATTTATTCCCAGTGATCGCTGGTAGATGTCCTGCGGGCCAAAGATTCCATAACCGGCCAGCAATGCCCCGACGAAGATGAACATAAATCCGATTGGTACACGAATATCGAGTCCCATGGTCGAGCCTCCTATCGAATTGACTACCAGAAAATTATATTGAGGACGATGACAAGCAGGATGACGAAACCAGCCAGCAGTGCAGGTTTCTGGTGCCAGGCCAGGTTTTCGTCACGCGGCCGTTCAGTTAGTGACCAGACAAGCCCGGTCAATTCGTGATCCTCACGAGGTCGAGTCAGAAGACTGACGACAATGGTCAGGAGAAAGCAGGCGGACCAGGCGAAGATCGCCGTCCAGAAATTCTGTGCCATCTCGCTGGGATAGGTGTGGAGCGTCGCAAGCCAGCCGCCCTTAACCCCGGCGAGTGCCCCTTTGGGAAGGGTCAGTCCGTGGTGAATGGCGGCGCTGAGTGTGCCGGAGACCAGCCCGACGAAGGCCCCGTGTCCGGTCGCGCGCTTCCAGAACATGCCAAGCAGAAAGGTCGCAAAGAGCGGCGCGTTGACGAAGGCGAAGACCAGCTGCAACATATCCATAATGTTGTTGAAGCGGGTTGCGACGTAGGCGGCGCCGACCGAAATAACGATACCGAAGACGGTCGCCATGCGGCCCATCCAGAGGTAATGCTGGTCGGTGCCGTCACGCTTGATGTAGGACTGATAGATATCGTAGGTCCAGACCGTATTGAAGGCGGTGACATTACCTGCCATTCCGGACATGAAGCTGGCGATGAGCGCCGTCAGACCAAGTCCGAGGATGCCATTCGGGAAGTAGTGGGAGAGCATCATCGGAATCGCCATGTCATAGTTGAAGTTGCCGTCTTCTTTTTTCGGCAGAGCAAAGCCGCTCTCACCAGCCTGGTAGGTAAGGGCGATGGCGATCATTCCCGGAAGGATAACGAGGAATGGAAAGAGCATCTTCGGAACGGCGGCAATGAGTGGAGTTCGGCGTGCGGCCTGCATCGAATCGGCGGCCATGGCCCGCTGGACGACCAGAAAGTCCGTGCACCAGTACCCGAAGGAGAGAACGAAGCCGACGCCCATCGCCATGCCGAACCACTCGACCCCCATCGGATTGGCGGCCGAATTGTCGAGCATCTTCCAGGAGTGGGACCACGCACCTGGTGCGTATCCATTCGCAGTCGCGACACCAGCAAGCCTGCCCTGCAGACCACCCCACCCGCCGGCATCACGCAAACCAAGAAAGACGAGCGGCGCGAGGCCAAAGACGATCAGGAAGAACTGTAGAACTTCGTTGTAGATGGCGGAGGTCAGTCCGCCGAGCAGAATGTAGACAAGGACGATCACTGCCGAAGCCCAGATGCTGATATTGAAGTCCCAACCGAGCAGCAGATTGAGCAGCAGGCCCATGGCATACATTGAGATGCCGGACGAAAAGACCGTCATTGCCGCAAAGGAGATGGCATTGAACCCGCGTGTCTTCTCGTCAAACCTAAGCTTTAGATATTCGGGAACCGAGCGAGCCCGTGAGCCATAATAGAACGGCATCATGAATATTCCGACAAAGACCATTGCCGGAATCGCGCCAACCCAGTAGAAGTGGCTTGTCGCGATTCCATATTTGGCGCCGGAAGCGGCCATTCCGATCACCTCCTGAGCGCCAAGATTGGCGGAGAGGAAGGCAAGTCCTGCAATCCAGGCGGGAATCGATCGGCCGGAGAGGAAGAAATCGGTGCTGGTCTTCATGTACCGCTTGAGAGCAAAACCGATCCCCAGTACAAAGACAAAATAGATGGCCATGATCAGCCAGTCGATCAGGGTCAGTTTCATGTTTTTACGCCTCGTTTCGCTACGTTGTATCGGACGACAGCCGACGAACGGGCAGACAACTGCCCGTACACCTCATCAGCCTCGCTTATTCTCGAAAAAAGAGATCAGATTGCGGGAAGAGTATTACGGATCGGACGACAGTTCAATTGTTATCCGGCACGAGTTTGACGTCGGTATCAAATTTCTGATAGTGCCGAAACTCGATCAGATTGCGCGAATACTGGCGTTCACGTTCGCGACCAAGCAGCACTTCGGCGCGGACTGGCAGCAGGTAGCGTTCACCGGCAATCGTCACCCAGTCATAATCGACCGCGTTTTCAGCCATGGTCAGGGGAAAGCTCGGCGGGATATTCTCGTGTGCAAGTTCGATTCGCAGGACACGCTTCGACTCGAGATCGATCCAGACAGTCCCCTGGTAGCCGGCGATGACGGTTCGTCCGGTCTGGCGGTCGCTCAGTTCGGAGTTGGAGTTGACCTTTTTGACGCGGAAATCGTAAATGGCCGTCTGGCGACCATTGAGCGCTTCGCGGCCGGTCTCGCGAAAATCGGTCTTCGCCTGCGGGGAGAAGAGTGAACTCATCAGAGCGCCGAACTCGCCGGTCGAGGTCGAGCCGCCAACCTGGTCATAACTCATCTTTGTCGGTGCTCCATCGAGTTTGACCAGTCGGTACTTCTCGCCATCCCTCGCCGAGTAGGAGAGTTCGAGTTCGAGCGAGTCGCGCTTCTCCCAATCCTTGCTTGCCAGTCCGCGGACGTAGCGGGTGACGAGCTGTGTGACGCGGAAGTTTGGCAGGTCGTCGGAATACTCGAGGGCGTGGTAGCGCGCCTGCTCGATGAAGGGGAGACTGGCGAGCGCGGCCGCGCGCTCCTCCGGTGTCAGGTCTTCTAATCTCTCTTCTGGTCTCTCTTCTGGTCTCTCTTCTGGTCTCTTTTCGGGTCTCTTTTCGGAAATATTGTCAGGATTTGTCTCACGTGAAGGCTGGAGCGGAGGCTCTTCGGCTCCGCGGAGGCGCGGACGCTCGGGATCGGAGGCCGGAGCCTGCCTGTTCCCGGCACGCCCGGCAACACGAATGGCATCGATCAGAAACGACCGCGCACCGGCACGGCGGAACTCGTCGATGACCGCTTCATCGACCGAAAAGTCGACTCCGCGCTCGACGATCATCTCCGCCAGATCTCCCTGCCCGGACTGGCGAGGATTGGCCTGTCCCTGCCTGAGCCGGGTGAGAACCTCCTCGCGCGTGACAGTGCCCTGGCGTGAGAGTGGGTCCTGGGCAGAGGTCGCCCAGGCCACACAGGCCCCGAAGTCCGCCGGGGCCAGAAGTACCAGCAGCAGAAACAGCACCAGGGATATCGCGCCAGATTTGCCATTCTTAAAAGTCGTGCACATAATTCTCCCTGACTTGAAGGTGACTTGAAGACTGGTCAGCCCCCAATATAGTCGCCGCGATGCAGCATCGAAATGCGCGGATCGGTACTCTTTTTCCAGTCTTCCAGCAGTGGGCCCTTGATCCGTTCGGCACGCTTACGGAGCGCGACCAGCTTATCCTCGCCATATGGCTGAAAGCTTTTGACGATCCGAACATCATCCTCAAGCTGGCCAATGGTCGTGCAGCCGATCGCGGTACAGTGGATCGGCAGGCTCAGAACATAGCTTAAACACTCGCGGACGCTGAATGATGTCAGGAGCTTGGCGTTAGCGAAGTTCTTCATGCCCTGGATACCCATGCCGCGCTCGATGGCGATCGGCAGAACCTCCTTCTCAAAGCTGAGATAGAGTGGATCCGCGATGTGGAGAGGCATGAGAATGCTGTCCCATTTGTCGTAACGGCGAAGCATTTCGAGGTGTATCGCCGGATCGTGGTGCCCGGTAAAACCGATGAAACGGGCCTTGCCGGCCTTCTTTGCCGCCTCGAAGGCCTCGATGGCGCCACCCGGCCCGAAGACTGTCTCAACCTCAGCCATGGTCTGAATCTCGTGAACCTGCCATAGATCAAGGTAGTCGGTCTGGAGTTTCCGGAGCGAGGTGGCAAGATCTTCCTCCGCGCCCTGTCGGGTTCGCTTGTTACTCTTTGTGGTGAGGAAGATCTTTTTGCGTGCATCCTTGAGCGCGATACCGTATACCTCTTCGGAATGGCCCCCCCAATAGGTGTGCGCAGTGTCGAAATAGTTGATGCCAAGGTCGATCGCACGGCGGGTGAGAGCGATCGCCTCATCGTCGGTGCCGGCAAGATAGAATCGACCACTCGCCAGGCCGATCACCGAGAGGTTGGCGCCGGTCTTTCCGAAGATGCGGCGTGGAATCTCTCCACCGCTCTTGCGGCTGTCGGGATCGACCGAAATGGTCGCTCCAAATGAATGTCCAAGCCCGGTGATGGCGCCGCCCGCCAGTCCCTGCACAACTGTTCTACGTTTCATAGCTATCTCCCTGCTCTGTTTGCCCTGCTTTAATTTTGCTAATCGAGTGTTGACCATTTTACACGTTTACCAGTGAATACCAGTAAATGCGGATAAATAATTGAATAATAAAAGGAATTTGTAAACTACCGGGTTACTGCTGACGATGATAATCGAAGAGAAGTCAGCTAGCTCCGTCACCAGGTATCGGTAATTATTTGGGACTATCTGGCTGCTGAGCCGAGCACCTGTCGCCCGGCAGAGTGGGTAAGCCAGCGCGCGTAAATACGCTAAAAATTCGTCCCAGTCTTGCAGCCGACAGGAATCCGCGTAAACTCTCCCCAGAGATTTATCCCGCATTACCTGTAGCAAAAATATGTTGAGAGGAGTTCGTGATGACAAATAAGTCAGGCGACGCTGTATCGAGGCGTGAGTTTACACAGGCACTGGTCGCCGTCCCATTTGCACTGCGAATGCAGGGTTCGCCGCGACGCGCGAGGATCAAGGTGGACACGGAGCGGGTGATCGGAGAGATCGATCCGAAGATCTAAGGCAACTTCGTCTCCTACTACCAATGGCAGGACGGAATCGGTCCGCGCGACCAGCGCCCACGGCGACTTGAGATGGCCTGGGGAAGGATCGAGGTCGAGATGGAGGCCCAGGACAACCGGTTTACGGGCACGGTCGAGGTAGCCGAGGTGAATGGACCAGAGATCAAGGCGCAGAACAATTTCGGGTCGACGAAGGTGAAGACGGTGACACGCACGGTGACGGCGGATGGGCGGCGAATGGTCTATCGGTTCCCGGCGCACACCTTCACGATGTTGAAGGTGAAGCTGGCAGAGGTCGGCTAGGACGCGCAAGGCAATGGTTTCAATCCGTGGATAGTTAAGCAATGCAAAAGTATGAAAGAGTTACGGCGGGCCTCTGCCTGCTGGCAGTGCTGTTGTCGATACAGTTGCCAATGGCGGCATCGATAAGATCCGATCGATCTGGCAGTCAGAAATTGGCGCAAGGATCGGGCAGATCGCGTTCAGCGAAGCAGCCAAACATCATTGTCATCCTTGGGGATGATGTCGGCTATGGTGATATCTCTGCCTATGGGGCGAAGGCGCTGACGACACCGGCGGTCGATCGACTGGCGCGAGAGGGGATTCGTTTTACCGATGGACATGCGACGGCAGCGACCTGTACGCCGTCGCGTTATTCGCTCCTGACGGGTGAGTACGCGTTTCGGAAGCCGGGAACCGGTGTATTGCCTGGGGATGCGGCACTGGTGATCGATCCGGCGCGTCGTTCGCTGCCGGCGATGCTGAAGCAGGCGGGTTATGTGACAGGCGTGGTCGGGAAGTGGCACCTTGGGCTTGGCCCGGCGGGTGGTCCGAACTGGAACGGAGAGATCCGGCCAAACACGAATGACCTTGGCTTCGACTACTCTTTCATCATGGCGGCGACGGGAGACCGCGTGCCGACTGTCTACGTCGAGAACCGGCGCGTAGTCGGGCTCGATCCGGCCGATCCGATCAGGGTCGACTATCAGTCTCCAATCGGTGAGTGGCCGACTGGCAGGGAGCATCCGGAACTGCTGAAGATGCACCCGAGCCACGGACACGACATGACGATCATCAATGGTGTCAGCCGGATCGGTTACATGACCGGAGGAAAGTCTGCTCTCTGGAAGGACGAGGAGATGGCGGATGTCTTCAGCGGACAGGCGGTGAAGTTCATCGAGCAGCATCGAGAGAAGCCATTCTTCCTCTATTTTGCGACGCATGATCCGCACGTCCCGCGGCTCCCACATCCGCGATTCGTCGGAAAGACGGGGATGGGACCACGCGGTGACGCGCTGGTACAGATGGATTGGAGTGTCGGTGAGGTATTGAAGGCACTCGATCGGTTTGGCCTGACAAACGACACGCTCATCATCTACAGCAGTGACAATGGCCCGGTGGTGGATGACGGCTACAAGGACGAGGCGGTCGCGAAGCTTGGTTCGCACAAGCCTGCCGGACCGTGGCGTGGCGGGAAATACAGCAACTTCGAGGCCGGAACACGAGTTCCACTGATCGTCCGCTGGCCGGCGCGGATCAAGGCGGGAATCTCGGCTGCACTCGTCTCGCAGATCGACCTCTTCGCCTCGCTCGCGGCGCTGGTCGGACAGCCGCTGTCGACGGGAGAGGCTCCGGACAGCGTCAACGTGCTGCCGGCGCTGCTTGGTGAGTCGAAGAATGGACGAGAGTCACTGGTCGAACAGGCGAGCGTCCTCTCACTGCGCGAGGGTTCGTGGAAGTACATCGAGCCCGGCAAGGGGATGAAGGTAAACGTCAACACCAATACCGAGATGGGCAATGATCCGGATGGTCAGCTCTATGATCTCGACCAGGATCCGGGCGAGACGAAGAATCTGGTCGCCGCGGATGGTGCGCGGGCGGCGCGAATGCGGGAGAGGCTGCGGCAGATCAGACAGGGTCGAAGACCATAGCTGATCGAGCCCTCATTTCATCACGCGACAGACAGCTTTGATTGTTTCATATCAGCCTGCCCTGTTCAGCGGGGCAACGAAGCCAGAGGAGAATACTCAATGACTACACTCGACTGGGTGGCGATTGCCGCCTATTTTGCCATCCTGCTTGGCCTTGCCTGGTGGGTGATCCTGAAGGGCAAGGATACGACGGACGACTACTTCCTTGCCGGAAGAAATCTGGGTTGGTTTGTGGTTGGCGCCTCGATCTTTGCCTCGAACATCGGGTCGGAGCACGTGGTTGGGCTGGCCGGCTCGGGAGCGACAAGTGGCGTGGCGCTTGCACATTATGAACTGCATGCGTGGTGTCTGCTGGTGCTCGGCTGGGTGCTGATTCCCTTCTATGTCCGGTCAAAAGTGTTTACGATGCCGGAATTTCTGGAGAAGCGATTCTCACCGACAGCGAGATGGGTACTCTCGATAATATCGCTGGTCGCCTATGTTTTGACGAAGATGGCGGTAGGCATCTTCGCCGGCGGGGTGGTCTTTGCGACACTGCTGCCGGGCATGAAGCTCGATCTGGGAGGGTTCGTGCTTGACAGTTTCTGGATCGGCTCGGTCGCGGTGATTCTGATCACAGGGGCCTACACCATTCTGGGAGGCATGCGCGCGGTGGCGTATACAGAGGCGGCGCAGACGATCATCCTGATCCTCGGATCGGCGCTGATCACTATTTTCGGGCTGGCAAAGCTGGGGGGCTGGCAGGAATTGCGTGCGGTTCTGGATCCGGAGATGTTCAACCTCTGGAAGCCGATCATTCCGGAAGGGATGGAGGGGACGTGGGCGCCGGTCCGGGAGACGGGGCGCATCGCCTGGTATTTCAACGGCAATTATCCGTGGGTGGGGATGCTCTTCTGTGCGCCGATCGTCGGGCTCTGGTACTGGTGTACGGATCAATACATCGTTCAGCGTGCACTTGGGGCGCCGAACGAGCGGGAGGCACGACGTGGAACTATCTTCGCGGCTTTCCTGAAACTGTTACCGGTCTTTATCTTCATCATTCCCGGACTGATCTGTCTGGCGCTGGCCAAAAGCGGTCGGGTGCCTGCGCTGACAATGCTGGTCGATGGCAATGGGAACGTGATCCCGGACCAGGCGCAGGCGGCGTTTCCGCTGATGGTCCAGCACGTACTGCCATCGGGTGTACGCGGAGTGGTGGTTGCGGGGCTGCTCGCGGCTTTGATGAGCTCGCTCGCTGGCGCGTTCAACGCCAGCTCGACACTCTTCACGATGGATCTCTACCAGAAGTTTCGACCGAGGGCGACGCAGGCGCAGCTGGTCCGGGTCGGGCGCGTTGCGACAGTGATCATGGTTCTGATTGCACTCGCCTGGATTCCGGTGATTCGCGGCTCGCGTGGCCTCTACGATTATCTTCAGGGGGTACAGGGCTACCTGGCCCCACCGATCTTCGTCGTCTTCTTCTTCGGAGTCTTCATGAAGCGACTCAATGCGAAGGGATGCCTCGCTGCACTGCTGGTCGGCTTCGCGCTTGGCGCGTTCCGGCTGATGGTCGACACGCCGGTAAGCCTCCATCTGGCCGGATTCGAGGGTGGATATCCGGAGGGATCGTTCCTTTGGATTGTCAACAATATCTATTTTCAGTACTACAGCCTGTTGATCTTTCTGGTGAGTATGACGGTCATGATCGTTGTCAGTTATATGACGGAGCCACCATCTGAAGCCTCGATCAGAGGTCTGACTTTCGGGACGGAGTCGGAGGAGGATCGGCTCCTCTCGCGCAGCAGCTGGAATCGCACCGATGTCGCCTCATCGGTGATCGTACTTTTGCTGATCCTGCTCGCTTACATATATTTCAACGGTTGACACCGGTATTGCGGCAGGAGCATGACGGTGAAAAAGGGAGAGGCCCGTCGGTCTCTCCCTTTTTCATGGAACCGGATCTGACACTATTTCGGCAACGTCTACTTGCTCCCCTGCCATTGTAATAGTTTCGTAATACCAGCCGGAACCGCACATCAACTGGCCTCTGGTCATTGTGGGAAAAGAGTGGCTCGAATAGGATTGAGTTGCAGTAATTACAATGGTCGACCGGCAGCAGCCCATCTGATCGTCGTCCTGACTGGTCATCAATATGGAGAGAAGCAATGAAATACGATTCCAACGTCATTAAATCGACCACTCCGCAGCCGCGCTGGCAGGACCTGGTCAAACCTTTCCAGATTCCGGACACGATGCAGGGTATCTGGCAGATCTTGAACACGATCATACCAATGTTTGCGATGTATTATGTAATGTATCGCAGCCTGTCGTACGGTTACTGGCTGACGCTTCTAATCTCGCTGCCGACAGCGGGATTTTCAGTCCGAACCTTCATCATTCAGCACGACTGTGGTCATGGTTCATTCTTCGCGTCATCGAAGGCGAACGATCTGGTTGGCACATTCTGCGCATTTTTGTCGGTTATCCCGTACTATCAATGGCGGCACGAGCACGCAATCCACCACGCAAGCTCCGGTGATCTCTCGCGTCGCGGAACGGGCGACGTCAACATGGTGACCGTTGATGAGTATCTGGCGATGACCCGCTGGCAGCGATTTTACTACAGTATCTATCGCAATCCGCTGGTAATGACCCTGATTGGACCGACGTACATTTTTGGTTTTGCCTCACGTCTCGTCGGGCGCCATTCCGGCGCTCGCGAGAGGCGCAATGTCTACCTGACGAACGTGGTCATTGCCGCCCAGATCGTCGGCTGGTCGATGCTGATCGGATTCAAAACATTTCTGATGCTCTGGGCCCCGGTATTCCTGATCGCCGGCGCGGTCGGAATCTGGCTCTTCTATGTCCAGCATCAGTACGAGGGTACATACTGGAGACGAACGGATGAATGGGACTATGCGACCTCTGCGCTGCAGGGTAGCTCGTACTACAAGCTTCCGCGTCTGCTTCAGTGGTTCACCGGTAATATTGGCTTCCATCATATCCACCATTTGAGCCCGAAGGTTCCGAATTATAAGCTGCAGCGTTGCCACGATCAGACACCGTTGTTTCAGAATGTTAAGACTTTCGGAATTTGGGAGAGCATGAAATGCGCTTCCCTGAGACTTTGGGACGAAGAGAACCAGCGGATGGTCGGATTTGACCACCTGAAGTCGGTAGAAAAATAGACTCTTTACGAAAAGTAATTGTCGATTGTCAGCGACCATGAATTATGCTCTGCCGGGTATGGCCGGGTATGATTAATGGTCGCTGATAATCGTTTGAAGGGTTGCCGTTTGAGCCACGTTGTTGAGGAGGCAACCTCCCTGTTTTATTCAAAGTCGCGAGGAAACGAGACAAAGTTTATGAGAAAAGACCACGTTAGATTCTTAGTTTGCCCGGGGTGCAAAAGCGATTTACGTCTAACCGAAATCGCGGTAACAGAAGATACCTACGTGGAAACAGGACAATTGATTTGTGAGAAATGTAAGTCCGAGTACCCAATCATACGCCATATCCCTCGTTTTGTGCCCTTGGAAAACTATGCGAGTTCTTTCGGTCTGGAATGGGGACTACACGCAAAGACACAATACGATAGTTATTCTGGTGTCAAAATATCCGAGAAGCGTTTTTTTGAAGAAACGCGATGGCCGCGAAACCTGGCGGGGCAATTGATTCTCGAAGTTGGAAGCGGATCCGGCCGCTTTACCGAACAAGCCGCCTCGACAAACGGCATGGTCGTTTCCATGGATTATAGCTCTGCGGTGGAAGCCAATTACGCCTCCAATGGGAAAAGGGAGAATGTTCTTATTGTGCAGGGCGATGTATACCGGATGCCGTTCAGGGAAGAGTATTTTGATAAATTATTCTGTTTCGGGGTCATCCAGCACACACCTGATGTGCATAAGGCATTCCAGGCGCTTCCCCACTTTCTAAAACGCGGCGGTGAACTGGCAGTTGACGTATACCGCAAGCTTACGGGAATCTGGCGGCTGTCGGTGACGAAGTACTGGATCCGGCCGATTACCAGAAGGATAAGCCCGTCGTTACTCTATCGTATTACGAACAAATACGTAAAATTCATGTGGCCCATATCGAAACTCATCTCGAGGCTGCCCTATGGAGGAACCATAAACTGGGCGTTGCTGGTTGCAGACTACCGTGGGCTGTATGACTTGAATGAAGACATTCTGCTGGAATGGGCAATTCTTGACACGTTCGACATGCTGTCCCCGGCATACGATTCCCCTCAGTCACTGGAGACAGTAAAGCGTTGGTTTGAAGAGGCAGAACTAACCAATATTGATGTTCATTACGGCTACAACGGCATTGAAGGTCGCGGGAAGAAAAGATGAACTGGCGCTGCCAGAATTGGTGGTGAGGATTCGCTGATGGAGAAGGCGAGAAGCCAACTCTGACCGCAACTGAACGAGCTACTGCGGGAGTCCATGTTTGGAGTGAAGAGAGAACGGCAGGCAAAAAAATAGAGGTGACCGACAAATGCTGACCACCTCAGTCACAAACTACACACACATCCCCTACACGCCCGCACCTTGAAAAGGTTCCAGCTTTTCTTCTCTTTTTTATTTTTTATGAAGTGATGATTCCGGGGCTAACCTGGGAGGGTCAATTTCGTGATTGGGCGGATCTGGTCAGGTTGCGGTGAAGTCCGGGCGGCAGGCAAAAAAATAGAGGTGACCAACAAATGCTGACCAC
>JBEIMN010000035.1:0-12551 GCA_040378705.1 Acidobacteriota bacterium | reverse complement strand
TTGAAGTTACCGACGACACACAGCGCGGGCGAGGGAGTGGCGCTCGGGATCGTCTCTGCGCTCAGGCGCGCGATGAGCGATTTTAGTCTCGATCCGGAGGATGTCACCTTCATCGCACACAGTACGACGCAGGCGACCAATTGAGGTTGACCCGTTTTCGTAGACACATAGGTTATGTGCCTTGCTGAAGCACTATGTGCTTCAACTCATACTCGATCGGGCTGAAATAGTCGAGGGTGGAGTGCCTCCTTTCCAAATTGTAAAAATTATCGATGTAGTCCACAACCTGGGCGCCTGCCAGTTCGGGCGTCAGCTCGGGGTCATCGAGGGCCAGTTCGCTTTTGAGCGTGCTGAAGAAGGACTCCGCAACAGCATTATCCCAGCAGTCTCCTCGTCGGCTCATGCTGCAAACAATCCCACGGGCCTTCAGCGCGGCCTGGTAATCATCGCTGGCGTAGGGGCTCCCCTGGTCCGTGTGGTGGAGGAGACCGACGTGGAGAGTACGACACTTGATTGCTGCCTCCAGTGCTGCAAGTGCCAGCTGAGTGTCGTTGTGGCGACTCAACGCATAGCCCACCACCCGACGCGAGAACAGATCCAGGATGACCGCGAGATAGAGCCAGCCTACCATCGTCCGGATGTAGGTCACATCACCGACCCAGCCCTGATTCGGCCTGGTCATTTCGAACTTACGGTCGAGCAGATTCGCAGCTACCGGCATTCCGTGGCTGGAATTGGTCGTGCGGCAGAACTTGCGCTTACGCCGGCCGACAATGCCCGCAGAACGCATCAGACGGGCCACCCGGTTGCGCCCGACACGGTTCCGTCGGCCCTCGCGAAGCTCTCGGTGAACCCGAGGGCTTCCGTAAGTCTGTCGACTTTTCTGATGGACCTCCTGGATTTGAACCGTCAACTCCCGGTCCGAGTTCTCGCGATTCGAAGGACCCCGCTTCTCGAATGCGTAGTACCCACTCCTGGAGACTTGCAGAACTCGGCAAAGGACTGTCAATGGATAGCTGGCCTTCTCCGCTCTTATGAACAGGAACCTTACTCGCTCTCCCTCGCGAAGAAGGCCGTCGCTTTTTTTAGTATGTCTCGCTCCATCTGCAGGCGTTTATTATCCCGACGCAGCCGGACCAGCTCCTCACGCTCTGCCTGGGTCAGTGCCCCGGGAGGGCCTTCTCCGGCTTCGATCTCAGCCCGCCGGACCCACTCTCGGAGGGCTGTCTCCGCCAGATCCAGATTCCTTGCGACCTGTGCGATGCTCTGGCCACCGGTCCGAACCAGCTTAACCGCGTCGGCCTTGAACTCTGCCGTAAACTGTCGTCTTTTCCTCGTCGTCATGTTCACCTCCAGGCGCATTATCGCGCCAAGTCAGGTGTCTACGAAAGCGGGGGAACCTCAGCCATCCCTTGCACTCAATTACTGTATTAGTATGAATGGAAGCTTTCCCAGGCGTGGCTAAACCGGAAAGGGCGAAGAACAGATAAGAGCAGCCGGCGATCAGCGATGATTGCCGGCTGTTTTTTCAGTTCAGGGCTCCCGTGGGGGAGCCCTCTCCGTCGGGCGGGACACTATTCGATCACTTCGCCATATTTCATGAGAGGCATATTGATCGAGCCGATAGTCGACGCGTACTGGAGCGAGAGCAGGTACGGGGTTGAGCCGCTGAATGCGCCGACGCCAATCAGGTACTGACCTGGCGGCAGGTCCCCGGTCAGCGATTCGAGCGTTCCCTCGCTGGTGGTAGAGGAGGCGATGACTTCGTACTTCCCGCGGTCATTCCTTCGAAGTACGAAGAGGTCGAGGTCGGCGCCCTTGTTGAAAGTCAGGGCGATGGTGCCCCGGAGGACCTGATCGAGGTTGAAGCTGAAGAGGTCGGAGAGGACAATCTTGGTCGTGCTGTTGAAGACGATGGTCAGGGAGCCGGGATCACCGGTCGCGATCCGACCCTGGACTCGGCTTGGGAAGAAGACACGTGTTGCAAAGTCCGGGGCATCATTCGGCTCTTCTTCGTCGATTCTGAAATCGGTGCTTTCAGTAATATTGAAGCTGTTCGGCAGGCTCTCTTCGCTCATGAGACCGGTTTCGGTATCGAAATTGAAGACAGTGATCGCGGCGGCGCCTTTTCGGAGCCCGGAAGGGACGACCGCTTCGACGAGCGTTCCACCGCTGGCATTGATTGGGACGGTGAAATTGACAAACTCGTTATTCTGAGTGAAGACAAGAAGAGTGAGGATCGGATCGCTGGTGGTCTGATTTCCAGCCTGTCCGACCTGAAGGTTGAAGAATGATCCGCCGAAGTCCCTGCCGCTGGCGCGTATCAGGTCGCCGTCTTTGCCGCTCGGGGTTCCGTTGGCGACATTGGCAACATTAGCGAGGAGCGGTGTCAAGGGTGAGACAGGGTCGGAGATGATATTGAAGGTGAGCGAGTTTGAGTCGGGGCTGGCGGCCCCGCTGCTTTCGATGCGGCGGGCAATGATCGAGACCTCGCCACGACTGATTACGAGAGCGGGAACGGTGACGACGATAGATGTTGGTGTCGCTTTGACGATCTGGGCATCGATGGCGGCGCCGGCCTGGCCGGTCTGGATGAAGCGAACGTGGTTCTCTTCGCGGACGCTGCTGAAGCCGGTTCCGATGATGGTTATCTGATCGCGTGGTTTACCCTGTCCGGGGATGGTGTTCGACAATTGCGGGGCGAGCAGGGTCGACTCGGAGACGGTGAAGGCGATCGGAGCGCTGTTCTCTGAGACGACACCGGATACCGGATCGATCACCGAGACGGCAAGAGATACCAGGCCTGGGGGGACATCAGGAAGGCGAATCACGAGCGCCGGTTTGCCTGAACTGTCGGAGACCACCTCGTTTTCGAAGGGATTGAGGAGGGCGAGCAGTTCGTTATTACGGAAAAGTGAGACAAAATGGTTATTGGGAACGGCATTGAGCCCGGTTCCAGTGATGGTGAGACGTGCGCCAGCCGGGGCCGTGATCGGGTTGATCTTGCTCAGGACAGGGCCGGGCAGTGAGATCGAGACGACGGCGGATGCCTCGATGGCAGTCGTTCGAAGGGTCGCCTGGGCGCTGATCAGTGCCGTGCCGGAGCCGATAGTAGTAATGTTGAAAGATGCTGTTGTCTGACCAGCCGGGATGGTGAGGCTGGCGGGGACGGTGACGACCGAACGGTCATCGCTTGAGAGTGTGATCGCCAGTCCTCCACTCGGGGCCGGTTCGGTCAGCGTGACATTGACTGGAAACGGAGCCGACCCAGGCTGCCCTGGTTTGAGATCGATGGCAAAGGGTGAGAGGACGAGACCAGCCTGGTTGGTATTGGTCAGCGTGATGTTGCCGATGCTGGTAATTCCACCGACGACTGCGGTCGAGAGGGCGGAGAATCCGCGCGGGGGAGTCCCGAACTGCTGCGGAAGAATCGCCTCTGCACGAACGCGGTTGTCATCGGTTGGTGAGACATCGGGGATGCTGAATCCGCCATTCTGGTCGCTGAGGCTTGCGCGTCCATTGGCCGTCACCTTGGCGCCGGAGACCGGACGACCCTGAAGGTCGACGACCCGTCCATTGACGGTTGTCATCCGGGCGGAGGTGGCAAGCAGCCAGAAGGTGGCAAGATCGACGACACGTCCATCCGAGTTGACCAATGTGCGGTCGGAACTGACGACACCGGTTCCACGCCTGACGAAGCTGCCGGTTGCCGGGTCATAGCGGTAGAGGGTGAGCTTGGCACCAGGACCAAGATTGGTTGGATCTGGATTTGGGAAGCTGATCGAGACTCCGGGCTGAAACTTTGTCCCGATCGGAGTGATCTGGGCGATCGATCGTGTATTTATGCCAGCCGGGATGGTGATACCGGGCAGTCGAGCCCCTTCGAGGACGGTCAACTGAACCTGGCCGCTCGACTTGCCGTCGGGGAATCTGACGTTGGTTCCGAACGGGACTTCGAGGGTTACCCCGCGATTGCCGATGAAGACAGACTTGGCGAGCGGAGAGAACTGCGACTCGGCAAGCGGCCCGAGCCGACCAGCGATTCGACTGAAGGCGCTGACGATATCACTCCGTAACTGCGAGAATTGGTTTAGGGTGTTGATCCCGGTATTTCCGATCACTCCACCGACGCTGCCGGTGCCGCCGTTGATCTGCTGGAGGCTGATCGGCTGCGAAAACTGGTTGTCGCGGTCGGATTTAGCAGCCAGCTTGAGTGAGATCGATGGATAAGGCGGAGTGGCGGCGCTGGTTGCACCGTCCACTTCGACCAGCGAAACTCCTGCCGGGATGTCGGAGAGGACAAATGTGCCCTGAGCCGTCGTCCGGACGCTGATATTGGTTCCGGCAAGTCGGACGGTGACGTTATTGAGCGGCAGTGGTGGAGCGGCCGGTGTCCCGGTCGACTGGATTATTCCGCTGATCGAGGTTCTGACCCTGAACAGCTCGACGCTTCGGGCTTCAATCTGGTTGGCCTGGACGGTCACCTGTCCTGACTGGGCGCCAAAGGGGACGATGACGGTCAGCTGATTGATGGCGGCGGCGATGACACGCGCCTGAGCCGGACCGAAGCGGACGATGTTGTCGGCGGGGTTGCTCGAAAAGCCATTTCCGCTGATCGTGACAGTCTGCCCGGCGAGTGCCGGGGTGGAGATGCCGAAGCCGCTGATGGTCAGTGCCTGCCCGGTCGTGCCGGCGAGGTCGAGGGAGATGAAGTTGGAGGAGACGCCATTGACGACGATCGTCACATCGACGAGTCCGCGCCCTTTCAACGACGCGGGGAGGCGAAGATTGACCTGATCGAGTCCGGCGTATCCACCGGCCGGACCAAAATATTCGACTGGAATATCGAGACCGCCGATAATTGCGCGGATATTGTTTGGCAGTGCGTTTCGGATTCCAGTGCCGAAGAGGATCAGGAATGCGGGGCGTTCGGTGGTCCCGACATCGATCGGGGCCGGGATTATTCGCCCGGGATTGGCCGGATCCGTCCGGTAGGGTGGATTTGGATCATAGACGAAAACGTCGTTCTGGTTGATTCGTCCGGTGATTGCGGCCGGGGCTCCGCCGCCGCTTGAATCGGCGGTGAAGATGGCCGGGCCGGTTCCGGCGATTCGCATCTGGCCGCGTGAGATGACCTGGTCGCCGCTGGCGATGGTCGATGTGACAAGCACTTCGACATCTCCTGTTGGGGCGTTCTCCGGGATCAGGTAGTTGATCTGGTTGGTTGAGACGAAGAAGAGCGGGGCCGGAATTCCGGCAACTGTGACTCTGGTCGTCAGCAACGAGGTCGGGAGGGGGAGCGAGTTTGCGGCGAGCGTCCCGGTCGCCAGTTGGGTTCCGAAAGCGGCGACGATCGAGTTTGGCGCGAGCGCCCCGGGCGAACCGAGATAGCTCGCCGCCGAGACGCACGTCACCGGGTAACTATTCTGGATTGTCATTGCCGCGCGGGCATTTCCTGAACTCTCACCAGACCAGAGTCCGGCGATGGTGAAAGTGAGGATCGACAGGATGGCGATAATACGACTGGTCACCAGTCGTCGGCAGCGAATGCTTGCAATGAACCGATCAATTGCGCAATTCATAATCTGTTCTCCGTGTCAAGACTTCATGGGATTCATGGCCATTGACATTTCTGCGACAGTACCTTGTGTGTGTCAGTAACCTGGACGAGTTTCTATTATAGGGTTAGGGGGAAATTTAAGTAAATGCAGTCATCGATCGATGTGACGGAAGCGGCAAGTAAAATTGGCGAACACGTGCGAAGGACGCCGCTCGAGTATTCGGCGGCGCTCAGTCGGCTCTCCGGGGCCGAGGTCTGGCTGAAGCAGGAGCATCTGCAGCATACTGGTTCATTCAAGTGGCGAGGGGCGCTCAACCGCGTCCTGTCGCTTTCGGCAGCAGAGCTGGAGCGCGGTGTGGTGACCGCTTCCAACGGCAACCACGGTATTGCGGTCTGCCGGGTGGGTGGGCTGGTCGGGATCCGGCCGCAGGTATATTTGCGGCACGGGGCGCCGGAGATGAGGGTTGAGCTGATCAGGCAGATGGGAGGGGAGCCGCGGTTTTTTGGGCTGAATCCGCTCGAGGCGGAGATTCACGCCCGTCAGGCGGCCGAGTTGGCCGGGCAGACGTTCATCTCACCCTACAATGATCCGAAGGTGATCGCCGGACAGGGGACGATCGGGCTTGAATTGGTGGAGCAGCTCGATTCGATCGACGCGGTCTTCGTCGCGGTTGGAGGTGGCGGGCTGATTGCCGGTGTCGCCTCGGCGCTGCGGGCCGGGCAGTCAGGGGCGCGGGTCGTAGGTTGCTGGCCGGAGAACTCACCGGTTCTGCACGAGTGTTTGAAGGCCGGACAGATAGTCGATTTTCCAGAAAAGCCGACGCTTTCCGACAGTACGGCCGGCGGCATCGAGGCGGGGAGTGTGACGCTTCCGCTCTGCCAGCGACTGATCGATGAATCGGTTCTCGTCTCCGAGGCGGAGATTGGCGAGGCGATGCGTCTGATTGCCGACCACGAACGGTGGATGGTCGAGGGGGCGGCCGGAGTCGCGCTGGCGGGACTGCTCAGATCTTCTGCAAAGTGGCGGGGGGCACGGGTGGTCGTCGTGCTCTGTGGGAGAAATATCGCGACACTGAGGTTTATCGAGGCCTGCGGGGTCAATTTTCCAGTTGAAACTTGATCCGGAAGAAGTAAAATACTCCGTTATTGCGTCTTCCGTCCGAACCCTGTCCAACCCCCGTCAGGGCCAGGTGTTTGGCCCGGTAGTCAGGACTGATTCAGATTTCCGCCTTAGTTAAAGCTGTTTCGTGTGGCCGCAAAAATTCGGAATCTTGAATCTTCTTCGGAATCTTAATGATAATTCCCGGTTGGTAATCGATGGCGAATCTATACGTGATCCTCGGGGTTTCACACACTGCCAGTTCAAGTGAGATAAAATCTGCCTATCGGCGACTGGCGCGTCTCTATCATCCCGATGTCAATACCGATCCCGCTGCGGCAGAGATGTTCGCGCGGGTCAGCGATGCCTACCGGACACTGATCGATGCCGGTCGGCGCGAGGAGTATGACCGGGCTGAGACATCGCGAAGGACGACGCAACTGCACGCTGAAGCCAACCGCATCGCGCGCCGGATTCAATATCAGGAGCGTGCCGACCGGATCGTCAACGACTGGATTATTCGGGAGAAGGAGGAGACACGGGCGCGTGGAAAGGCGATCTTTACGACGACGACGCTCTTTCTTTCGACATTTCTGGTGGCGATGACGAGGCCGATGCTGATCGAGTCGATCGCGCCGCTCTGGCAGATTGGGCTGATGGTCCTGTTTGTGGTTGGCGTGCTCCATCTTTTCGGGAGCCTCAGGCAGTATTTTGAAATCTTTACCTACAAGACTGGCCAGTCAGGCCGGCGAATGAAGCAGAGTCGCAACAATTCGATGAAGCCATTCCGGCGGAGTGTGGCGTGGACCTTTGTGGTCGGAGGTTACCTGCTCTCATTCCTGGCCGGGTTGCTGATCGGTACGCTGACGGCCGATTACGCGTCGACACACACGATTGAGGAGTCTGTCTTCAACGCCCTCTGGAAGGTTCTCTTCTACCCGCCAATGGCGGTATTGATCGTCGACACAATCTATAAAATCAACCTTCGTTTCGAGGACTGATCGGAGACAAGGCCGGTTATTGTGCGGCGACGGTATTGGTTGCGCTGACCAGTTGGAATCTTATTTCACCGAAGGGTGTCCGGGTGGCGAAGAAGATTGGCAGCCGCTGCCGGTCGTTGGAGATCCAGCCCTGGGCGATCAATGCGGAGCCAGAATCGGTTGTCGCACTCAGGATGTCGATCTGGGTGGCATTGCGAGAGCCGAGCGGCGAGCTGATAGTCTCCTGTTTGACGGCGCGGATGGTGACCGCCTGCGGGCGGTGGTTGGCGTCGAGGAAGTCGTAACGCTGGCTCTCCCCGATGGTCAGTTTCGAGACTCGAATGGCGTAGAAAAGCGAGATCAGGTCGAGGGTCCCGGGCTGAATGCGGACGGTGGTTCCATTGTCGAGCCGGGCGACCTGACCGGGATGATTGAAGATGGCGGTATCGTTTTTGGTGCGCCGCCCTTCGCGCAGCCGGATATCGGTGCGAAGAGGTTCGAGGCGGTCGGTGGCTCGTGCAAAGGAGCTGATCTGATCGTTGACGCTGATCATCGTTCGGGCGGCGCCAATCGAGGTGGCCTCGCCATAGAATTCAAAGACAGGGGTATCGTTGAGGAGTCCGAACTGCCGAACCTCGAAGTTTGCCCGTCCGACGTTGAGAAAATTTCCCCAGGAGATATCGTAATTGAGCCGCTCACCGACCGCGAATGGAAGCGCAGCGGTTCGACTGTCTGCTTTGGGTGAGTCCTTGGAGAGTGGGCCAAGGCCGGGCGTCCCGACGCGGGGCGTGCTGCCGACGGTGGCGCTGATCAGTTCGGCGCGCAGGTCACCGAGTGGCATTCCAGCTTCAATCAGGAGCGGGGTACGTGATTCATCGTCGGAGAGCCAGAGGAATGTTCGGTAGCGGTCAATACCTTTGACCGGCCCTTTCCTGGGGTTGAGGCGGATGCAGACGGCGTTGAAGGAGCCGATCTGGGTTGAAATCTGGCGGCGTTCGGTCACCTCGGCGTCGAGTTCGATCAGTTTCCGGCCGAAGATGGCAGAGTATTTTATCCGACCGCCTTCGGGGAGTGGTTGCCGGCGAAGGGCAACGAGAAGCGCGGGAAGATCGAAGGTCGATGGTGGCATCTTCAGCGACTGGTCGGTCGATGTTGTCCCGACTTCGCTTACCTGCTGGGTGGTCTGATCCATTATGACGAGGTCGTCTTCGGTTACTTTCGTCCGACCGCCCTGGCGAATCGAACTGACCAGACGGTGTGGCAGACCAGTCGCGGAGTCGAGGTAGGTCGTGTATTGATTATCGATCTCGCCGAAGAGCGACCAGGCCTCGTTCATGGTCTGGACTTTCGTCCGGATCTGGTGGCTTTCACGACCGAAAAAAAGCCCTTTATCGACCACTTCGAGTTCGAGTCGGCCAGCGGAGGGGATGTCCGACCAGGCGACATTGAAGACCAGCCGCTCGCCGATGGTCAAAGGCCGGACGCGTGTATCGTTGAGTGGGAGCAGTCGGGGAGTCATTTGCGGTGGCTTCCCCTGGCTGCGTGGGTCCTTCTGTTGGGCGTGAAGCCTCAGACCAAAGCTGACGGCGGTGAGGATTGCGCCAGCGATGATTGTCGATACCAGTGATTTAAGAAGAATCTTTCTCGTTGACATGTTCATATCCCGAAAACTCAGGCCTTGATGCTCGCTTGGCGGGCTTCTTCGATTTCGGCCAGAATCGAGCTTGCGGCAGCCAGTGGGTCGGGGGCAGCGGTAATCGGGCGTCCGATTACGAGGAAGTTTGCGCCGGCGCGGATGGCCTCACCGGGGGTCATGACGCGTCGCTGGTCGTTGAGTGCGGCACCGGCGGGTCTGACGCCGGGTGTCAGAATGACGAAATCCGGAGACTCGACCGCCGCGCGGATCGGGCCGATCTCGAGCGGGGAGGCGACGACTCCATCGATACCCGCTTGTGCACAGAGGCTGGCAAGGCGGACTACTTCGTCCGCGATCGGGTGATCGATGCCGACCTCGGTCAGAGAATCCTGTGAATGGCTGGTCAGTACGGTCACACCGAGGATCAGTGGGCGGGCGATCCCCTCGCGGAGGCAGGCATTGGAGACGGAATCGACGGTCGTCCGCATCATCTCGGATCCTCCAAGCGCGTGAAGGTTGAAGATTCTGACTCCCATCCGCGCCGCTTCGATGCCGGCCATGGCGACGGTGTTCGGAATGTCGTGAAATTTGAGATCGAGAAAGACCTCTTCTCCCATCGCGATCAGATCCTGAACGACCGACCGGCCGGTTGCCGTGAAGAGCTGTTTTCCGACCTTGAACATCCCAACCGTTCCACGCAGGCGGGTGGCAATTGCCAGTGCCTCGGCGGCGGTATCGACATCGAGCGCGACGACGATCGGATTGCGACTCTCACCTCTTGCTGCCATCTCTGTTGTATCCCTCTGGCCTCTATGGCCATCCATCCTGTCTCTATTTCACCCCGCTCACTGGTAATCCACATCCCATAACGGATTCTCTACCGGGAACCTCAGTAGGCGTGTAGCGTCATGACCAATATTGGAACCAATACGACACGGTCATCGCATCCTTCGAAGCTATCACGTCCCCGGAATGTAACGCAATGGTCGTTATTCGTCGAGGCGGAGGCTGCCGATCAGTTCGCGAATCGAGGCGAGGCCGTGGTGTCGACAATAATCTGCCAGTCCGTCGACGATCCTGATCGACGCCGATGGATCGTAGAAGTTAGCGGTGCCGACCTGGATCGCCGAGGCGCCGGCGATAATGAATTCGAGCGCGTCCTCGACCGTCGCAATGCCACCGATTCCGACAAGCGGGATGCTGACGGCGCGGGCGGCCTGGAATACACAGCGGACGGCAATCGGTTTGATCGCTGGTCCCGAGAGTCCGCCGGTGACATTGGCGATGCGCGGACGGCGGGTGTTGATGTCGATCGACATTCCGATCGCCGTATTGATCAGGGAGAGGGCATCGGCCCCTGCCTCTTCGACGGCGCGCGCGGCGACGGCGATGCTGGTCACGTTGGGTGAGAGCTTAACGATGACCGGGCGTGTCGCGACCTTTTTCACGGCGGCCGTGACCTCCGCTGCCTGGCGCGGATCGTTGGCGAAGCTCTCGCCGCCAGCCTTGACGTTTGGACAGGAGATATTCAGCTCATAAGCGTGAATGCCTTCTCCGGTTTCGAGGATCTCGATCGCTTCGATGTACTGCTCGATGGTATACCCGAAGACGTTCGGGATGATCCGGGCGCCGTATTCGCGAAGGGCCGGGAGTTTTTCGGCGATGAAGGCGTGGGCGCCGATATTCTGGAGACCAATGGCATTGAGCATTCCACCCTGGGTCTCGACGATTCGCCAGGGGGCATTGCCGCGCAGCGGGGTTCCCGAGAGCCCCTTCGTGCAGATGGCGCCCAGCCGGTTGAGGTCGATCAGTCCAGCCATATCGAGACCGTACCCGCAGGTTCCACTCGCAGTCCAGACCGGATTAGCGAATCGGACGCCGGCGATCTCGACTGCGAGAAGGTCGGAGTGATTAATTGAATCGGGCATTGGTGAATCGGATATTAAAGAAACAGCCATTGGCGCGCCAGCCGGGGTTAGATGTTCGTTATTCATTTTGAGACGGGTGGATGGACCGTGAAATGTCTGTCGATATGAACTGGAGCAGAAACTTCTTGTCGTTGAGAAAAGAGAGCCGGTCGATTGCCGCGCCGACTGGCAGCCAGGCGATGGCGGCGATCTCGTCGTTTGGTTCGAAGGCGGATTCACCGACGGGCTGCATATGCCAGTAGAGAATCACCTTGGGAACGCCCTTCACCGGATATTTGGTGAAGCCGGCAAAGTCTGTGATGACGGTATCGTAGCCGGTCTCTTCAAGAACCTCGCGTTTGGCGGCCGCCTCCCAGGTCGGGTCTTCGGGGTCGATGTGTCCCTTGGGCAGTTTCCACGACCGGTCGTTGCAACTCAGAATGAGCAGTATCTCGCGCTCCGCCGGAGCGTTGCGCCAGACCAGACCACCGGCACAGTAGGTTATCTCCTGATCTTTCATCTCCACATCCTCTTCGGTGTCCTCTTAATTTTTTGCTCGTTCATCGCCTGCTCCCTGGTCCTACGCAACCTCCCAGGCAAGATCGTGGCTCCAGAATACCGGGCCATCCGTGCATACTTTCTGGTAGATGAAGCCCTCCGGGCAGCTATTTTTGACTGGAACAGCGCAGCCGACGCAGATGCCATACCCGCAGGCCATGGGCGCTTCGAGCGAGAGTTGAGCCGGGAGCGACCGCTCGGCGGAGATCGCGGCAACCCGGTGGAGCATTGGATCCGGGCCGCAGGAGTAGATCAGGACTTCGCGGCCGTTCGCGGACTCTTCGGTCAGGTACTCTTCGAGCGGTTGGGTGACAAATCCGCTTACGCCGTGAGTGCCATCGATCGTTGCGGTAAAGACACGCTCGGCTCCGAGAAGCGAGGTGAAGTCTGCGAGTCCGCAGAGGTCGCCGTGGCTCGCTCCGCCAAGGAATAGTCGCGTCGGGATCTGGCGGCGAACAAGATCCTGTGCAAGCAGGAAGAGTGCCGGTGATCCGGCGCCGCCGGCGACGAGCGCGACCTGGCGTGCTGTTGCGGCTTCCAGGTCGAACGAGTGGCCGAGCGGCCCTAGGCACTCGACCTCGTCTGCCGGGCGGAGTCGCGCCAGTGCCTCTGTCCCGCGACCGACGATCTGGTAGATGAATTCGACGAGGGTCGAAGCCGGGCCGGGTTCGACCTTATAGTAGGCCATGGCTCGCCGGAGGAGCGGTTCGACGCTGCCACGCGGCTTGAGCATCGCGAACTGTCCGGGGTGAATATCCTGTGAATGGTCGATCCGCAGTCGCAGCAGACCATAACGGCGACCCGAGGCAGA
>JBEIMN010000034.1:0-12604 GCA_040378705.1 Acidobacteriota bacterium | reverse complement strand
CTGCATCGGGCCGGGTTACCGACAACGGCAGAGGTTGAAGTGGTCTCGGTAGCCGAGACGTGGTTTCCATTGCCGACGAGTATTGGTGGGGTGGATACGGGGTATGCTCGCGAGTCGGTGACGGGTGTCGACACGGCACGCGAGTTGTCGAAGCACGCGCACAATTATCTGAAGCTCCATTTTCCGAAATGGCAGGTAAGTTATGCGGCGGCGGCGGGTTCACCGACGGGGATATTGCTTGGGCAGGCGGAGAATTGGAAGCCGGACCTGATCGTTGTCGGGGCGCGTGGGCAGACGGCGCTGAGTGACATCTTTCTCGGGCACGTTTCGCAGAAGGTCTCGGCGGAGGCGCACTGTCCGGTAAGGGTGGCGCGCGGACGCGAGGATTCGGCTGAGGTTCCGATCAGACTGGTGCTTGGAATTGATGGCTCGCCAGGTTCCGAGGCGGCAGTGGCCGAGGTGGCAAAGCGTCACTGGCCGGCAGGGACGGAGGTACGGATCGTGAATGCGCTCTGGAACCTGCCGCCGCCGTCGCCGGATCTCGAGGTTCACGAGACCTTCGCGTTGCAGATCTCGGAGTGGGTGGCGAGTGAGAACGCGCGAATCAGGGAGATGATTGAGCGGTCGAAGCGTAAACTTGCCGCGCGTGGGTTGAAGGTGACGGTGGTCGTCAGGGAGGCGGATCCGAAGCAACTGCTGGTTAACGAAGCGAACGATTGGGAGGCCGACTGCATCTTCGTCGGGGCACGTGGAATGGGGCGTCTCGAACGGCTGCTGCTTGGCAGCGTCTCGACGACCATCGTCCAGCGGGCATCCTGTTCGGTGGAGATTGTGCGGGCAAGGCAGGTCGTAAGGGAATAATCCGTCAGTCTGCCATTGCAGGCGCGGGATTGGATCAATGAGAGGAGATGGGCGATGAAGAGTCGTCCATCTCCTCTTTGTGTTGGCGTGAATAGTGGCCGATTACGCCATTTATCGCCGGCAGGATTGCACATCAGCGATGCAATATGAGACATTTCGATGGCTGGCGGGGAGTGACAGTCTATTCCGTATTCAGATTCACCAGAGCTTAAAGAAAGGGCATTCAATCGATATGGCTGAAGCGTTTCCGAAAATCAAAACCATCAGTTACGAAGGCGCCGATTCGCGCAATCCATTCTCGTTCAAACACTATAACCCGGAGGAGTTGGTCGAGGGTAAAACGATGCGGGAGCATCTCCGTTTTGCCTCCTGTTTCTGGCACACGATGCGCGGGCGCGGCTCAGAGATTTTCGGCATGCCTACGGCGGTCCGCCCGTGGGATGATTTTCAGGAATCGGTCGATACGGCGACCAGACGGATCGAGGTCTTCTTCGAGCTGCTCGAAAAGCTGCAGATCGACTACTACTGCTTCCATGACCGCGATGTCGCACCGGAAGGGCGGACGCTGAAGGAGAGCAACAAGATTCTCGACCGGATTACGAAGGTGCTGGCGAAGGCGCAGAAGAGTTCGGGCAAGAAGCTGCTCTGGGGCACGGCCTGTCTCTTCCAGCATCCGCGCTTTATGCACGGGGCGGCGACCTCGCCAAACCTCGATGCCTTCGTCTATGCTGCGGCACAGGTGAAGAAGGCGATCGAGGTGACACACGAGCTTGGCGGTGAAGGCTACGTTTTCTGGGGTGGGCGCGAAGGCTACTTTACGCTGCTCAACACCGACATGAAGCGCGAGCTCGACCATCTTGGCGCATTTATGCATATGGCGGTCGACTACAAGAAGAAGATCGGTTTTACAGGCCCCTTCTACATCGAGCCAAAGCCAAAGGAGCCAACGAAGCACCAGTATGACAGTGACGCCGCGACGTGTCTGAACTTCCTGCGGCAGTATGATCTGCTGGGTGATTTCAAGCTCAACATCGAGACCAATCACGCGCAGATTGCACAGCACACGATGCAGCACGATCTGGAGACGGCGATGGCGGCAGGGGCGCTGGGCTCGATCGACGCCAACATGGGCGACTGGCAGCTGGGTTGGGACACGGATCAGTTCCCGACCGATCTGTATATCACCTCGCACGTCATGCTCTGCGTGCTGAAGATGGGTGGATTCACGACTGGCGGGCTCAACTTTGACGCGAAGGTTCGGCGTGAGAGCTTTGAGCCGGACGATCTCTTCCTGGCGCACATAGCGGGGATGGACACGTTTGCGCGCGGTCTGAAGATTGCGGCCCGGATCCGTAAGGACGGACGGATGGCAGAATTCCTGAAGCAGCGATATGCGTCGTGGGAGAGCGATCTCGGTCGGAAGATCGAGCAGGGAGGATCGAGCTTCGAGGAGCTGGAGCCGCTCGCGCTGAAGATGGGCGAGGTAAAGACGAACCGGAGTGGACGTCAGGAGTACCTCGAGAATCTCTTCAACGAGTTCATTTAACTTTAACGTAACCGGTTAGAGGCAAAAGATCCTGCGATTCTTCGTCCCAGCGGCCAGCCGCGAGGGAAGATAGAATAGCAGGATCTTTCTATTTCTGGCCATCTCTGGCCATTTCTGGCCATTTCTGGCTGAACGATCGCATTTTAAGAGTCAGACGCCCTGGGTGCGCGGGCCGCCGCGGCAGAGCCGACTGGTTGTAAAGCACAATTCGGGAACCTATTCCGGCGCCGACGGAAGTCGCTGCAACTCTTCAAGCCAGACGGTCGCCTCTGAATCGCTGGGCGCACGCCAGTCGCCGCGCGGTGAAAGTGACCCGCCAGAGCCGACTTTCGGACCATTTGGGATGCATGATCGCTTGAACTGGCTGATCTTGAAGAAGCGATAGATGAAGACCCCGAGCCACTTCCTGATCGTATCGAGATCGTATTTCTCGCCCCAGGCGCGCTCGGCCAGAAAAGCGACCTTCGTCGGTCGAAATCCGAATCGAGAGATATAGTAAAGATTGAAGTCCTGAAGGTCGTATGGCCCGATGCGCGCCTCTGTGCTCTGCGCGGGGCTCTCGCTTGACTGGTCAGCGGCGGGGACGAGTTCGGGTGAGATCTCGGTATCGAGAATCGACTGAAGTATCGTCGAGGTCACCTGATCGAACTGTTGGGAAGAGATGATCCAGCGAATCAGGAACTGGATGAGTGTCTTGGGGACGGAGGCGTTGACGTTGTAGTGTGACATATGGTCACCGACGCCATATGTGGTCCAGCCAAGCGCCAGTTCGCTCAGATCACCGGTGCCGAGGACGAGTGCCTGATGATGATTGGCGAGTCGGAAGAGATGGGATGTCCGCTCACCTGCCTGGACGTTTTCGAATGTGACGTCATAAACAGGCTTCCCCTCGCTGAATGGATGGCCGAGATCGCGCAGCATCTGCTCGCAGGAAGGGCGGATGTCGAGTTCGGTCGCGGTGATGCCAAGGGCGTGCATGAGGCCGTGGGCATTGGTCAGAGTTGTTCTGCTGGTCGCGAAGCCGGGCATGGTGTAGCCGAGGATATTCTGACGCGGCAGGCCGAGTCGATCCATGGTCCGGGCAGCGACGATGAGGGCGTGTGTCGAGTCGAGGCCACCGGAGACGCCGATGACTATCCGTTCGATTCCGGTGCTTTCAAGCCGCTTCATCAGACCGTGGACCTGGATGTTGTAAGCTTCATAGCATCGTTCATCGCGGACCGTCGGGTCTTCCGGGACATAGGGGAATCGCTCGACGCTTCGCAACAACGGCACAGACTCTGCCGGCGGGGTGAAGTCAAAGCGAACCCTTCGCAGTTGACGGAGGGTGTTGAGATGATCGGCGATCGAGTCGTTGAAGCTGGTGACGCGGAGGCGGTCGGCGGCGAGCCGTTCAAGATCGATATCGGCAAGGGTCAGCTGCTCGTCGGATGAGAACCGGTGAGATTCGGCGAGGAGTTCGTTATTCTCGTAAATAATCGCCTGCCCATCCCAGGCGAGATCGGTCGTCGACTCGCCGGGCCCGGCAGCGGAATAGAGATAAGCGGCGATGCACTTGCCGGAATGGGCCGCGCAGAGGCTGCGCCGATACTCACCCTTCCCGATCGTCACGTTGCTGGCCGAGAGGTTGGCAAGGACCAGTGCGCCGCCGAGTGCGGCATAGGTGCTGGGCGGGATCGGCGTCCACAGATCCTCGCAGATCTCTGTGTGAATGGTAAAGTTCTCGAAGTTCGAGGCCTCGAAGATGAGATCGTTGCCGATTGGAACAATCCGGCCGAGGAAAGAGACTTCGCGGTTGATCAGATCACGGCCGGAATTGAACTGGCGTTTCTCGTAGAATTCGCGATAGTTTGGCAGATATGTCTTTGGAGTCAGACCGAGGACCGTCCCACGGTGGATGACGACGGCGCAGTTGAAGAGTCGTCCCTCGAAGCGAAGCGGAGCCCCGACGATCAGGACCGGGATGAGGTCACGGCTTGCCTCGACCAGCTCGGCGATCGCCGCTTCGGTCGCCTTCAGCAACGCATCCTGGTGAAAGAGATCATCGTTGGTGTAGGCGGAGATTCCAAGCTCTGGAAAGAGCGCAAGCGCCGCGCCCTGCGCGGAGGCACGACGTGCCAGCCCGAGCGTGCGTTCAAGGTTGAATCGCGGATCGGCGACGCGCAAAAACGGGGTGCAGACCGCCGCGCGGATGAATCCGTGGGCATAGATCGATTGGAACGGTAAAGACATCAGCTTTTCTCCTCGAATGAAGAGTAAGCCCGGGCCGCGCTTTCCGCAAGATGCCAGGCGCCGCTCCAAATTCCGCAGACCAATGGGTAAAGTTTCACAGCCGGCTGAGTGATTATTCTCAGCGAAGGGGTCAGTTTCGCCCGTGGGAAGCGCCAGCGACGCAAAGAGGCGCTGAACGGACGGGCACGGTAATTGCGTTATCATCTGGTGTAGAGCGAGTGATAAAGAGACTGTGCCGCCGGGGTTTGATGCCAGCAGATGGCCACTCTCGATAAGTGGAGTAGTGGCAAGTGGCAAGCGGCGGCAACGGTGAAAATTGGCGCTTTTCCATGGGGACGAAAGGAGTGGCGATGAACCTTCCATTACAAATCACATTTCGGAACATGAAGCATTCTGACGCAGTCGACACCTACATTCGGGAAGAGGCGGCTAAGCTGGACCAGCTCTTCGATCAGATAATAAGTTGTCGGGTGGTGGTCGAGCTGCCGCACCAGCATCACGCCCGTGGCAATCCGTTCCTGATCAGGATCAACATCGAGGTGCCGGGAAGTGAGATCGTCGTCAACCAGCAACCGAGCCTGCACGGGCAGGTGGTCGATATCAGGCAGGAGAAGAGGGTCGGTGAGATGGAGATTGAGGGGGCGAAGAAGGATGTCTATGTCGCCATGAGCGAGGCCTTCAGCCGGGCACGCCGGCAGTTGCAGGATTACGTGCGGCGCCACCGCAGCGAGATCAAGACCCACCAGGAGACTCCGGAGGCACGCGTGGCGAAGATCTTTCCCGATGAGGGATACGGATTCCTTCAGACAATCGACGGACGTGAGATATACTTTCACCGCAACAGCGTTCTGAACGATGGCTTCTCGCGACTCGACGTCGGGTCGGTGGTTATGTATGCGGAGGAGTTTGGCGAGATGGGCCCGCAGGCAAGCACGATTCACGCCGGATGATCCGAATTTTCCGGGTTATCTCGCGGGCTCTGGCGCCGATTGCCGGCGAGTTATTGCGGATATTTCCGGATAGAACATTGGTGGCCAACTGTCCCATCGGTCTTCAGAGGTAAGATCGGTGGGACAGTCTTTTGGGACTTCAAGACAATAATATGGCAACAAGTAACGGGAAGGTGGAGGGGAGCGATGAAGCGCCGGAGGTGGTATTCCGTGCGCGCGGGCTGACGAAGACGTATCGCATGGGCGAGGTCGAGGTTGCGGCGTTGCGGGCGGTCGATCTAGACCTTTACCAGGGTGAGTTTGTCGTCATCCTCGGGCCATCCGGAGGCGGCAAATCCACCTTGCTCAACATTCTTGGCGGGCTGGACACTCCGACGAGTGGCGAGGTAGCTTTTCGCGATCACCTTCTGACCGGGGCGGACGAGAATGAACTGACGCTATTTCGGCGCGAGCATGTCGGGTTTGTCTTCCAGTTCTACAATCTGATTCCGAGCCTGACGGCACTGGAGAATGTCGAGCTGGTGACAGAGATTGCAAAGCGGCCGATGGATGCGGCGGAGGCGCTGCGGATGGTCGGGCTTGGCGATCGGATGGGCCATTTTCCGGCGCAGCTTTCGGGTGGTGAGCAGCAGCGGGTCGCGATTGCGCGGGCGATTGTGAAGCATCCTGACGTGCTGCTCTGCGACGAGCCGACTGGAGCGCTCGACTATTCGACCGGGAAACTGGTGCTGGAGGTACTGGAGCAGGTCAACCGTGAGCTGTGTGCGACGACGGTAATCATTACGCACAACGCCTCGATCGCGGCCATGGCCGACCGTGTGATCCGGATTCGGAGTGGGGAGATTGTCGAGATTACGCGCAATGAACGGCGGGTCAGTCCGCGGGATCTGGAGTGGTAGATGGGGAGCCTTGACCGAAAACTGATCCGCGACATCTTCCACCTTCGGGGGCAGGTGATCGCGGTCATGGTCATGGTGGCGTGCGGGGCAATGTCGTACGTCGCGATGCGAACAACGTGGCTGGCATTGCTCGAATCGCGGGATGGGTATTATGACCGCTACCGTTTCGGAAGCGTCTTCGCACAGTTGAAGCGTGCGCCGGATTTGGTTAAGGAGCGAATCGACGAGATACCAGGGGTAGCGGAGTCGCTGACGAGGATCGTCGCCGAGGTAACGATCGACGTTCCGGGGCTTGAAGAGCCGGCGACGGGGCGGCTGATCTCGATTCGGGATGGTCTGTCGGGCGTGGCGGTGGCGAAAGATTCGGCAGGTGGCGGACTAAATGCGCTGCACCTGCTGGCGGGGCGGCAACTGGCACGTGGGGTGATGGACGAGGTGATCGTTAGCGGAGCCTTCGCCGCGGCCAACCGGCTGGCGCCAGGCTCGACGATCGGCGCGGTGATCAACGGCAACTGGCGGAGGCTCTCGATTGTCGGGATCGCGCTTTCGCCTGAATACATCTACGAGATAAGACCCGGTGACCTCTTCCCTGACCCGCGGCGTTTCGGTGTGCTCTGGATGAACCATGACGAGCTGGGGCCAATCTTTGATATGAGTGGGGCCTTCAACGACGTGACGCTCGCACTGGCGCCGGGGGCAGATCAGGTCGAAGTAATTTCATGGCTCGACCAGGTGCTGGAACGCCACGGCGGTCTGGGCGCTTATGGGCGCGTCGAGCATTCATCGCACCGCTTCATCAGCAACGAACTGGACGAACTGCAGGTCTTCGGAACGTGGATACCGGGGATCTTTCTGGCGGTGACCGCATTTCTTTTGCACATCGTGCTGTCGCGACTGGTGTCGACGCAGCGCGATCAGATTGGGGTATTGAAGGCGTTTGGGTATGGGAATGGGGCGATCGGCTTCCATTTTTTGAAGCTCTCGCTGGTGATGGTGGTTGGTGGGATCATCCCCGGGCTCGGTTTTGGGTATCTCTGGGGGAGATCACTTGCCGGACTCTATGCGGAGTTTTTTCGATTCCCGACACTCGATTATCGAGTCGATCCCGGGGTAATGGGGCTTGCGTTTACGATCAGCCTGGGTGCCTCGGTGCTGGGTGCGCTGGGTGCGGTAAGGAAGGCGGTCTCGATTCCACCCGCCGAGGCGATGCGGCCGGAGCCACCGGCGCGATTCCGGATCGGGCTGATCGAAAGGCTTGGATTTCAGCGCCATCTGCCGCTGACGCTTCGGATCATCCTCCGCAACCTCGAGCGAACGGCGGTCAAGTCGCTGTTGACGACGATTGGGATCGCCCTCTCGGTCGCCATAATCTTTATCGGCTTCTATTTCTTCGACGCGATCGACCACCTGGTTCGGATCGAGTTTCAGCAGGTATTGCGCGAGGATCTGACGCTCTTTTTCAATGAGCCGCGACCGCCGCGGGTCCGGGAAGAGCTGAAGAGGATCGAGGGGGTGCTGGGAGTCGAGGGATTTCGCCTCGTTCCGGTCAGGCTTCGAAACGGTCATCTGACCAAACGGCTCGCGATTGAGGGGGGCGAGATGGACGGGCAGATGCGGCGGGTGATCGATGTCCGCGAGCGTGTGCATAAGCTACCGGACGATGGAGTACTGTTGACAGCCCGGTTGGCGGAGATGCTCGAGCTGCGGCGCGGTGACAGGGTGACGATCGAGGTGCTCGAGGGAAACCGGCGAACGACGGAGGCAACGGTCGTCGGGCTGATCGACGATATGATGGGGCTCTCAGCCTGGATGGAGGGGCGCGCGCTCGATCGGCTCATGCTTGACGGCGGAGCGCTCTCCGGCGCACATCTGCGGATCGACGGGAATGAGCGTCAGCGACTCTACCATCGCTTCAAGGAGACGCCGGCGATCAGGGGGCTGCTGATCCCGCTCTCGGTCCTTGCCAACTTCAATCAGACGATGGCGAAGACGATCGGGACCTCGACAACGGTGACCATTCTGCTCGCCTGTGTGATCGCGTTTGGACTAATCTACAATGGAGCACGGATCGCCCTCTCTGAACGCGGGCGCGAACTGGCATCGCTGCGCGTCCTGGGATTTACGAAGTCGGAGATCGCCGGTATGCTCCTCTGGGAGCAGGCGATCCTGACGCTGCTTGCGGTTCCACTCGGCTATCTGATTGGCTATGGGCTGTGTAGGCTGATCATCAGCGTCATCGATACCGAGCTGATCCGGCTGCCACTGGTCCTGACGGCGCGGACATTCATCTATTCTGCCGGGATCATTATGCTGGCGGCGCTCTTTTCGGGCCTCCTGATCCGGCATCGGCTGGAGCGGCTGAATCTGATCGAGGTTCTCAAGACGAGAGAGTGAATGAACCAGTGAGTGAATAAAAATGAAGAGACAAGATTGGAGTAGGCGGCTCCGGATTGCCGGCATTTCAGGCGTGATTGGGTTGGCGGTGATCGCACTGGCGCTGATTGCCTTACAGCCGCGTGCGGTGACGGTCGAAGTCGCGGCGGTGCGGCGTGGCCCGCTCGAAGTGGCAATTTCGGCGGAGGGGCGCACGCGGATTCACGATCGTTTCGTCATCGCGGCCCCGGTGACCGGCAAGCTGGCGCGGATCGAGCTGCACCGTGGGGATATGGTTGGCGCGGGATCGACAGTTTCACTAATCGAGTCACTGCCGCTCGAGCCGCTCGATCCACGGCAGCGTGGAGGGGCTGAGGCAAGGCTTGTGGCAGCCGAGGCGGCGCGGCGCGAGGCAGAAGCGCTGGTCGAAAAGGAGCGCGCGGCGGGCGGTCAGGCTCTCCGCGACCGGCAGCGGGCCGAGAGACTGGTTGAAAGCGGAGATCTGCCACGGCAGGAGTTCGAGCGCCTCGCAAGCGTTGAAGCGGTTGGCCGCCAGCAACTGGTTGCCGCGCTCTCCCGCGCACAGATGGCGGTTGCAGAGGTCGATGCGGCACGGGCGGCGCTGCGGTCATTGCCGGCGCGCGGCGTGAATGGTGGGGCGGCAGCGTCGCGAACCGAAACGATCCCGGTCAGATCACCGGTCGCCGGCCGCGTCCTCAAACTCTACGAGGAGAGCGAACGTGTCGTCACGGCGGGAACTCCCCTGATCGAAGTCAGTAACCCGGCGACGCTTGAACTGGTGATCGAGGTGCTCTCGACCGACGCCGTCACGATACGTCCCGGCACAAGGATGAGCATCGACCGCTGGGGCGGCGATCATCCACTGAGCGCCACTGTCCGGCTGATCGAACCGGCCGCCTTTACACGCGTCTCCGCTCTTGGCGTCGAGGAGCAACGGGTCAACATCATCGCCGATCTGCACGAACGTCCGGAGACACTTGGCGACGGCTATCGCATCGAGGCGCGAATAATTGTCTGGGAGAATCCAGACGTACTCCTGGTACCGGTCAGTGCCCTCTTCAGGCAGGATGAGGATTGGGCCGTCTATGTTGCAGCGGGATCACGCGCGATCCTTCGCAAGGTTCGGATCGAGCATCGCGGCGACAAAGACGCCGAGCTGCTCGAAGGGCTCGCCGCGGGTGATCGTGTCATCATACACCCGGCAGTCGAGCTGTCCAACGGAACCAGAATCGCGACTAAGCCTTGAGCTTCCTGACTTCATAACAGGGCGCGGGCATAACAGGGCGCCGGGCAACAGAAAGCCGGGCAATGGAGGTCTCCGCCTCCACGGCCCGGCATCTTTCACCAACCAGAGTCGAGACTCTGACTGATCATGCAATCGTCACGTCGATCGGCTTTGGCTTCACCTCGTCCTTCTTGGCAAGGCTGACCCGCAGAACTCCGTCTTTATATTCGGCACTGACCTTCGAAGAGTCAGCGAACGTCGGCAGCGTAAAGCTTCGACTGAACTCGCCGTAACTTCGCTCGACGCGATGATAGTTCTCGCGCTTCGTCTCCTCCTCGAACTTGCGCTCACCGCGTATCGTCAGCATGTTCTGCTCGATGCTGACGTGTATATCCTCCCTCTTCACATCCGGCAACTCGACCTTGACGACAATCTCGCCATCCGTTTCGTAGATGTCGCATTTCGGCGCCCAGGCCTTGAGTGACCAGTTCTCCTGCATCTTCTCCGGCAGAAGTGGTACGAATGGATCCATCAGGGAAATTAGCCCCTCGCCAAACAGCCTGTTGAAGCGATCCTGAAAAGTTCTCAGGAACGGGTCGACCAGCCCTGTCTCTGTCTTCACCGGAACCATACCTGTTGCAGCTTTGTTAGTCATACTCTTACCCTCCCTTCCCCTTCAATCAGGGGTCTTCTATTCAAGTTGATAATCAATACTGGGCCCAGACCCAGTATTGATTATCGTGTGCACGGTGTCAGACATCGCGTCTCCACCAGACGTGAGCCAGTTTATTCTCGTGCGAGAAGTCGTAACGAACCTCACCGTGAAACGCCTTCTCAAGTGCGTGTCCGAGGCGTTGTGCAAGGTGCTCGGTCGTCGTCCTGACGGTCATTTCACACTGCCCACTGGCGGCGGAGGCATCGGCATTGTCGATCCCCATAATCCTGGCGAGTGGATTGTCTTCGCCGGCGCGCTCCGCCTCATTGCGGAGCAGGTTCTCGATCTCAGTCAGATGAAGTCCGAGGAATCCACCGTCGAGGTGGACGTAACCACTCGCGATTCCAGATCGTTCGGCGCGGCAGGCCGGGCAAACGACCTGCTGTGGTGGACGGAAATGGGGATGCTTCTCACCCTCGACCGCCTCACCCGGACGTGTCCACCGCCGATCGGCATAGACGTTGCCGCAGTACTGACAGACTGCAGGCTCGGCCAGCCCCTGTTCGGCCCGATGGCTCCCGGCTTCATGGTCAACGCGTTTCGTGAAGGTCTGATTGGTGTATTTTTTCATTTCTGACATGGTGAACTTCCTTTCCTGATCCGCTGAATCGAGTCCCGGAACTACAACTCCGGTGCACGAACGATGAGAACCGAACACGGCGCGTGGGCAGCGACCGACTGTGAAACCGAACCGAGCAGAAAGCGCTTATACCCTCTGTAACCGTGAGAACCGACAACAATCAGGTCAGCCTCCCAGCGCTCTGCCTCCTCGATGATTGCATCGCGTGGCGACTCGTAAAGAATCTGCGAGTCGACCGGAAGCTTCGTCACCTGATTTCTCTTCAGGCTCTCGATCGCACGGTCGAGTGTGACGCGGGCGCGTTCACGCGCCACGCCCTCCAACTCGTTGAAATACTGCTGCGGGAGAGTACCGAACTCTGACGATGGGAAGAATGGCATCTCGGCAACCGAGACGACCTTCACCTCGCTACCCGCCGGCCACGGCTGGCGTGCCACTTCGCGGACTGCCGCATCACTACATCCTGAACCGTCGATTGCCAGTAGTATTTTCATCCTCGGCCTCCAATCATAAAACCTTTCAATCATAAAACCTGTCAACAATTCCGGTCTGCTATCCAGACCCTCGCCCTTGTGTAACGCAACATTCGTGCCATTGGAATCTGATCAGATTTTGAGGCTTACGGGATGGTTAGCCAGAATTTTGGCCCAATATTTGGCCAATATTCAGCCAATATTCTGGTAGTCAGTCAATTACCACCGACAATCGGGCAGGAGCAGGGTTAGCGGTGTGTGTTTTTACGCTCCCGGATGGGTGGCCATCCCCAAAATCTCGATCAGCCACAATTGCAATGAGGTGCGAGGTGAAGATGTTCCGAAATTGGTGCAGGGTTGTCAGATCAGGTCGTGGCAGATACCATCTGGCTTTACACATTATCTGCAGGGGATCGGGAGAAGATGATTTTGTTGAATCGGCGGCGGTGCTTGTCGCTAATATCAGGCGGTGCGCTGACGGTATTCGTCGGAAGTCTGGCAACGGCGCGGCAGATGGACGGCATCTCCGCGGCGGAGCAAAACCGTCAACTGCGATACGAACTGAGCTGGACGTTCGGAGGAAAACGGCAGCGCGGCTGGAACCTCTATCTCGCGCTGATTGCGCGAATGATGGGGACGGATGCCGATCCGGGCAGCGCGGAGTTCGCGCGAGGTGTCGCGGCGTGGCAGCGTCGGGCGGGACTGACGGCCGACGGGAGGCTCGATGAG
>JBEIMN010000033.1:0-12621 GCA_040378705.1 Acidobacteriota bacterium | reverse complement strand
GCATTCTCCCACCTGAAAATATGCCTGACAATACTGCTATCGTAACGAACAGGATCAAAAATGTTCGGCAGACCAAATTGTACGCACGGCTTAATGGTGTATTGACGCCAGGTCTCATCTGATTATTTTTCCTTTTTAGCTTTACTTATCCCTTTTTGGGGGTGTGGGGGCTCTCTTAGAACATTTTGGGATTATTTAAGTATCCCTTTGGGAAAGTGGGTAAACGTCACGATGCGAGATTTAACTGGCCCAGCTTACAAACTTGAATACAGATTATCCATATTCTCTTAAATAGCACAAAGTACTTCGATAATATTCTGAGTATTTTCAGAATAAAGGCTGTTTAGAACAGGTCGTGACGAAATCAGGCAATTTCCGGAGCCACAGTGGGCGACAAGGATTCGCCAGTCACAATCAACTGGCTAATCACAGAGTTGCAGCAACAGATCGTAATGTGTTAGCGCCGGATGGCCGCGATTATCAGGGATTTTGCAGAGTCTGCTTTTTTGGACTCATCGTCAGTGGTGGGTAATGGTGGGCGGGAATTACGGGACTATATCGGTATTTTGAAAAATTAATTAATTGAGCGGCTTCCGGGGTCAGTGTGGACTAATCCCCAGAGAGCCTTTGGATGCGAGTAATGACAGCCATTCCCTGCTTAACTCGGAAGCACCTTTTCACTATTCGACGCGGTAGTTTGGAGCTTCCTTGGTGATGATCACATCGTGGACGTGGGACTCCCTGAGGCTCGCCGCCGTTATCTTGATGAATTTGGCATTATTCCTGAGCTCAGCAATCGAGCGGCATCCGGTGTAGCCCATACCGGCGCGAAGTCCACCGACGAGCTGACCGACCAGTGCCCCGAGCGATCCCTTGTAGGTTACACGCCCCTCGATCCCTTCCGGAACCAGCTTCGACTCCTGCTCCTGGCCTTCCTGACCGTAGCGATCCTTGCTCCCATCCTTCATCGCGGAGAGAGAGCCCATACCACGGTAAGATTTGAAGCTGCGGCCCTGGTAAAGAATGATCTCACCCGGCGATTCATCGGTACCGGCAAGCAGCGAACCGATCATGACCACGTCAGCGCCGGCGGCGATCGCCTTGGTGATATCGCCGGAAAACTTGATTCCGCCATCGGAGATTACGGGCACACCGGTCCCGGCTGCCGCGTTGACACACTGACTGATCGCGGTAATCTGCGGAACTCCGGCGCCGCTGACGACACGTGTTGTACAGATCGAGCCCGGACCTATTCCAACCTTGACGGCATCGACCCCGACATCGATCAGCGCCCGTGTCCCCTCCCCGGTCGCGACGTTACCGGCAATGACATCGACCTCCGGGAATTTCTGCTTGACCGTCCGGACTGCCTCGATAACCCTCGAGCTGTGGCCATGGGCGGTGTCGATCACCAGGACATCGACACGGGCTCTGACCAGCTCGGAGGCGCGCTCGAGGAAGTCACCGGTCGCACCGATCGCTCCCGCTACTCGCAGCCGCCCGAATTCGTCCTTTGCCGCATGCGGATACCGGATCGCTTTCTGAATATCCTTGACGGTAATCAGCCCCTTCAAATGATAGTTGTCATCGACGACAAGAAGCTTCTCGACCCGATGTTTCTGGAGAATCCCCTCCGCCTCGCGAAGTGTCGTGCCAACCGGAACCGTGATCAGGTTCTCGCGCGTCATCACTTCGTGAATCGGCAGGTCGAGTCGTGTCTCGAAGCGGAGATCGCGGTTGGTCAATATACCAACCAGCTTCCCATTGTGCTGCACGATTGGAACACCAGAGATCTTGTAGCGCTTCATCAGTTCGAGCGCTTCACGTATCTTCTTGTCCGGTGTGATCGTCACCGGATCGACGATCATTCCCGACTCGGAACGCTTCACCTTGTCGACCTCGTCATACTGGGCCTGGATCGACATGTTCTTATGGATGACGCCAAGCCCGCCCTGCTGCGCGATCGCGATCGCCATCGGTGACTCTGTCACCGTATCCATCGCGGAACTGATGACCGGAATGTTCAATCTGACGCGACGGGTCAGCTGCGTCGTCGTATCCGTCTCGGTCGGCAAAACATCCGAATATGCCGGGACCAGCAGAACGTCGTCAAAAGTCAGCGCTTCAATAAGTTTTTCCGTCAACATACAAGATCACCGATGTCCAAAATACTTGATTGCCAGCCAGTCCAGGGACTAATCGACATAATCGAGATAATTGTCACGCGTCAAAATCAGCCCGGTCACGACGACACTCTTCGGCGTTTTGATCACCTTCGATTGGTTGACCGGACGGCCATTGATGGTGAGGCGGAGGGTTGGAAGGTTGCCAAGATTGACCACCAGCCGCTCGCGCGCGGTATATTCACGTGACTCACCAGGCTTCTGAATCGACTCTTCCGCCGGCTCTGTGTCACGGACGATCTTTATCCAGCACGGAGCAGTGATGGTCTCGATCTTAAGTACGAGCCCCTCGACGGGCACGGGCGAAGGGCTCGGTTCCGGCGTCGGTGTCGTCACTGGAAGGGCGACCGCTGTCTCCGGTGCGGCCGGCGCTGGTGTCGCGACCGCCGGAGTGTCTGCCGCGGCATCCTTTGCCGAATAGAAGTAGGAATAGACGAAATAGGCACCAACCAGCAGAACAACCACCACGGCAAGACTGATCAGCAGTCCATTGCCGGAGGTCGGCGGAGTGTCCCAATTCTCGACGCCCATCTCGAACTTCCGTACCGTCTCACCACCCTGAACCAGCAACTGCTCTTCATAGAGTTGAAGCGCCGTCGCCTCCGGCATTCCAATCTGAGCGGCAAACTTGCGCACAAAAGCCCGATTGAAGACCCCACCGGGCAGGATTCCGTAATCGTCACTTTCGAGGGCCTGCAGAAATCGGACCCCGATCAGAGTGTTTGCGGAGATCTGGTGAAGGGTCATCCCCTTCTCTTCGCGCTTTTTTTTGAGCTCCTGCCCTAGTGATGCCATTTCCAGTCAACCCCATTGTTTATTGAATTTTCATGATCCAGCGTCGGGATAAAGAGTCGTGCCGCAACCACCAAGTAAACCTTTATATTAGGGGCAACCACCAAACCTGTCAAAGGGTATGTTTTAACGAACCAGACTCCGCTCGGTGCAGTAGATCCGGGTGGCCCGAATAGCCCCAATAGCCCGTCCAGTCCGACGAGCGGCCGGAAAGTTGCGTTAGTCATTGCAAAGCCTTTCCGGCCGATCCGGTGTCAGGTCGCGAGCGGGCGCAACTGAAGGTCGAGTGCATCGGGATCGGTGACCGGAGCCTCGCAGTAAAAGTTACGACAGACCCAGGCGGTCGGTGAATCCCCCACCTGGTCACGACCAGAAAGAAGGTGAATGGCGGACTCGCCTCCACCACCTGGTCGCGCGAAGGCGACCACTTTTCCCGGAAGGTAACGATTGAAGACGGTTCGCAGCAGCGCGTTTGTCGCCGGCGCCCCCGGCTCACCGACGATCGCGATCTCGTGCGGTGAGGAGAGGAAAAGGTCGAGTGCTCCAAGCAGGTGCCCAAATCCGCTCGGCATGCGCGGCGCCACTCCGGCAACCAGGCTCAGTATCCGCGCGGCCATCTCGCGGTAACGATCCTCACCGGTGTAGAGTGCAAGTTTGAGCAGAACCTCGCTCGCCACCGAATTACCGCTCGGCGTCGCATTGTCGTAATACTCGCGGGAACGTGTAATCAGGGCTTCATGATCACGGCTGGTGAAGAAGAAACCGCCATCCTCCTCATCGTGGAAGAGATCGATCATGGTCTCTGCCAGCCGGCGCGCCTCGATGAACCAGCGCTCGTCGAAGGTTGCCTGATACAGTGCCAGCAGCCCATCGATGAGGTCGGTATAGTCTTCCAGATAACCGTTCAACTTACTCGCACCCGCCTTATGGGTTCGGAGGAGCCGACCATCGCGGCACAGGTTAGCAAGCAGGAACTCTGCGTTGCGGATTGCGACCGCCAGATAGTCTTCCCGCTCAAGACCGCGGGCCGCCTCGGCGAAACTTCGCAGCATGAGACCATTCCACGAAGTCAGCATCTTCTCGTCGCGTCCCGGATGGATCCGCTCTTCACGGACGGTGAGAAGCCGCTGCCGTCCACGCGCCAGAATCTGGCCGAGCAGATCGTCGGCCATTCCCAGTTGCGCGGCCAGCGCTTCGAGCGGCTGGCCAATGTTCAGAATATTCTTCTCCTCGAAATTTCCATCCTCGGAAATATCATAGAATGCGCAGAAGAGTTCGCCGTCTTCCTCGCCGAGCAGCGATATCACCTCTTCGCGAGTCCAGACGAAGAACTTGCCTTCGACCCCCTCGCTGTCGGCATCCTGCGTCGAGTAGAAGCCCCCGGAAGCATCCGTCATCTCGCGCACGACGTAATCGAGCGTCTCCTCGACGATTCGCCGGTAGAGTGGTTTGCCGGTCAGCAACCAGGCGTCGAGATAGATCCGTGAAAGGAGGGCGTTGTCGTAGAGCATCTTCTCAAAATGTGGAACCAGCCAGCGCTCATCCACCGAATAGCGATGGAAACCTCCCCCGAGCTGATCGTAGATCCCGCCGTGAGCCATCTTTTCAAGGGTCAGCTCGACCGCGGCGAGAATCTCCCCGTCGCCGGTCGCAAGATAGCGTCGGAGGAGGAACGAGAGGGTCATTGATGGCGGAAACTTGGGCTTCGTCCCGAATCCGCCGTGCTCACGGTCGAGCGACTGAAGCAGCCGCTTCATACTCTGATCGAGCAGCTCCCGGTTGAGCTCGGACTCCCCTGCCCCTTTAAAGCGGTCGATTCGCCCAAGCTCCTGAAGCAGTCCGCCGGCGTTCTTCTCAATCTCGGCACGATTGTTATTCCAGGCCTCGGCGAGCGCGATCAGGAGGCGCGGGAATCCCGGCATCCCGTGCCGGTCGACCGGCGGAAAATATGTTCCACCATAAAACGGCCGGCCATCCGGAGTCAGAAAGACCGTCATCGGCCAGCCGCCATGCCCGGTCATCATCTGGACCGCGTTCATGTAGATTCCGTCAAGATCGGGGCGCTCTTCGCGGTCAACCTTGATGTTGACGTAATTGTCGTTCATGAGACGCGCAATCGGTTCATTCTCAAACGACTCATGCTCCATGACGTGGCACCAATGGCAGGCCGAATAGCCAATGCTGAGCAGGATTGGACGATCCTCGCGCCGGGCGCGCTCGAGCGCCTCCTCGCCCCACGGATACCAGTCGACAGGGTTGTGCGCGTGCTGGAGCAGGTACGGGCTGGTCTCGTTGATCAGGCGATTGGTGAACTTGTTCGGAGTGGCGGTCGATTCCATCAAGCCTCTGCTTCCTGTATTGTGTAAATCATAGCGGATTGTTTTAACCAGACCGGTCTGAACAGCTACGGCTGTTGAGACCGGCAAATTGACGTGATAGTTTTCTTTTATACAACAATTGTTTCCGGAAGGTGGCAAACCGGATGACAAACTGTGACAAAGAGGAGTCAAATTCCATGAAGTTCACCTGTCTGCTCTTCGACCTTGACGGAACACTGGTCGATTCGCGGGCCGATCTGGCAGCGAGTGTCAACCTGATGCTCGTGGAACTCGGGCGGGAGATGTTGCCGGATGAAGCGATAATCGGATTTGTCGGCGAGGGGGCGCGGCTGCTCGTCGAGCGGAGCCTCCGCGCCAGTCAGGGATTGTCTGATGAAACAGCCCCAAATGGGCCAAGTAACCCAAGTAACCCAAATAACGGGCAGATAAGCGCCGCACTCGCGGTCTTTATGCGCCATTATCGCGCTCACCTCATGGATCGAACTGAGCTCTATCCCGGGGTCCGCGAGGCTCTCGACCGCCTCGACGGAATTCCCAAAGCGATCATCACCAACAAACCCTATCAGTTCTCGGTCGCGATCCTTGAAGCCCTCGGGCTCTCCGATCGATTTCCAGTGGTCATTGGCGGTGACAGCCTGCCAGAGCGCAAACCGTCACCGCTGATGCTGCTTGAAGGGGCGCGACGCTGCGGCGCCACCCCGGCACAGACGCTGATGATCGGCGACTCACGGATCGACATCGCCGCCGGCAGGAACGCCGGAATGGCGACCTGCGGCTTCGTCGGCGGCTTTCGCGGCCGCGATGAACTGCTGGCAGCCGGGGCCGACCTGCTCTTCGAGCGGTTTGAAGAGCTGCCGGACCTCCTCAGCGCAGACCCGCCGGACTAAGGAGTTAATATTGCCGTCTCACACGCTCGATCAACTTCCAGGCGAAGTAGACGATGGCGCCGACAACCGCCAGCTTAAACAAAACCTTGAGCAGCGTAAATACGAGCCCAAAGATCGAGAAGATGATCGAGAGCGCCGCCGCGGCGGCGACCAGAACTATCAGCCCGATGACGATATAACCAATTACTCGTGCCACATCAAACCTCCCCCTCAACAATTCGACAAATGAACATTTCGGCGCCTGTTTCCGCCGCTTCCCATTCGATCGCACATACGATCGCACAACTCGCGGTGTTCCGAAATTCCTGACTGTAAATTGACATGGTTTCCATCGCATTCCTATAATCAAAGATCGACTTGGAAATGATTCAGAGGAGCCGGCCAGACCGGACAGGAGTACTCCATTGCAAGACCAGGACAATGACCAGATACAACAACGACGCCGCAATCTGGCGGAGATCGTCGAACTTGGCCACGCCGCTTATCCACACCGTTTCGATCAGACGCAAACGATCTCGGAGATCGTGCGACGGTATCACCTCCACTCCGGAAAGAAGGACGAGGCCGAGCTTGAATCGGTCAATCGTCTCCTGAAAGAGGTCGAGGGAGGAACGATCAGCCTTGCCGGGCGGATAATGACCATCAGGACGATGGGAAAGGCTGGCTTCGCCCACCTTTCAGATGGCCGCCATCAGCTACAGGTCTATCTGCGGCGGAATGATATCGGCGAGGACGGCTGGCAACTCTACCAGCGACTCGATCTTGGTGACCTGATCGGCGCGACCGGATATCTCTTCATCACCAGATCCGGCGAGCTCTCTCTGCACGTGACCAGTTTCAGCTTTCTTGCCAAGGCGCTGCTGCCAATGCCCGACAAATACCACGGGCTGCAGGACAAAGAGATTCGCTATCGACGACGCTATGTCGATCTGATTGCCGCCGGCGCGGTGGCGGAGCGGCAGGCTGACCAGTTGACGACGCGGGAAGTCTTCGAGCGACGCGCGACCATCATCCGCGAAATTCGCCATTACTTCGATTCGCGCGGCTACGTCGAGGTCGAGACGCCGATGCTGTCGCCCCTCGCGACTGGTGCGGCGGCGCGTCCTTTCGTCACACATCACCACGCGCTGGACATCACACTCTATGCGCGCATCGCGCCGGAACTCTACCTCAAGCGCCTGGTCGTCGGCGGGTTTGAAAAGGTCTATGAGATAAATCGCAACTTCCGGAATGAGGGGATCTCCTACAAGCATAATCCCGAGTTCACGATGCTCGAATGGTACCAGGCATACTCCGATTATCAGGATCTGATGAACCTGACGGAGGACCTGATCAACGGGCTGGTCGACAAGGTCTGCGGGACAAGACAGGTTCTCTATCAGGATCACGTGATCGATTTCAGCAACTGGCGGCGAATGACGATGCGCGAGGCGGTAATCAGCTACTGGCCGGATGATGCGACGCGCCCGACACCTGAAGGGTTGATGGAACGTCAGACGCTCGAGGAGACAGCGAGGGCGATCGATCTGAACTTCGATCCCCGATTGAACAACGGGCAGCTCCTCGGTGAGATCTTCGAAAAGATCGTCGAGCCGCACCTGATACATCCGACCTTCATCACCGAATTTCCAACCGACCTTTCGCCGCTGTCGAAACAGAAGCTGGACGATCCGCGATTTGTCGACCGCTTTGAGCTCTTCATTGCCAATATGGAGGTCGCCAACGCCTTCTCCGAGTTGAACGATCCGGTCGAGCAGAAGCGGCGCTTCGAGGAGCAATCGAGCCAGCGTGACCGTGGAGACGAGGAGGCGATGGTGATGGACGAGGACTATATTCGCGCCCTCTCGCACGGACTTCCCCCGACGGCGGGCGAGGGAATTGGAATCGACCGGCTGGTGATGCTGCTGACCAATCAGCACTCGATCCGCGACGTGATCCTCTTTCCTCATATGCGTCCGGAGACAAAGAGCTGAGAGTCTGGAGAAGCCTGGTGGGATATGAGTTTTTCATCGCCGTGAGATACCTGCGGGCCCGGCGCCGCCAGACAGCGATCTCTGTCATCACGGCAATCGCCATTGGTGGACTCGCGACCGGGGTCGCGGCGCTCATCATCGCCCAGGCGCTCGTCTCCGGTTTTCGCCGCGATCTGCAGGACCGAATACTGCAGGGAACCGCTCACCTGAACCTGCTCCACGATGACAATAGTGAAATCGAAGAGTATCGGGAACTGATCGAGCGGTTGCGCGGAGTCGCAGGGGTTCGCGCTGCCGCGGCAACCGTCTACGCGCCGGTACTGATTGGAATCGGTGACCAACAGGAGCAGGCGGTCATCAAGGGGGTCGATCTCGACTCTCCCCCGGAAGCGAGCGAGGTATTTTCGACCATCATCAGCGGTGATCCAAAGGGACTGGCCGAACCGGAGGCGACCGGCAGTGACGAGACTCCGGTGGCCGGTTTTATTCCCGGCCGCGAGCTGGCCAGAATTCTCGGACTGGAGATTGGTGACCGCGTGACCGTCGTCTCGGCGCAGAATCGGCTGACACCGGCCGGCGTGCAGAGCCGCCCACGCTATACCCAATTGCGCGTGATCGGAATCTTCGCCTCCGGACTCTACGACTATGATTCAAAATGGGGATACGTCTCGCTTCGCGTCGCCCGGGAGATGATCGGAGCGACCGGGGCGAGCGTGATTCAGATGAAGGTCGACGATCTCGACGCGGTCGACAAAATTGCCGTGCGTGTCGGTGAAATTGCCGGACAGGGCTTTGCCACCACCACCTGGCAGGAGCTGAATCGCCCGCTCTTCGCCGCACTTCAGCTTCAGCACCGTGTGATCGTCATCTTCTTCGCCCTGCTGATCGCCATCGCCGCCCTCAATATCGTCACCGCCCTGACCATGATGGTCATGGAGAAGAATCGAGACATTGCGATCCTCCGGGCTCAGGGTGCGACACCCGCCTCCATCCATCGGATATTTCTCTTCCAGGGGGCAATCATCGGCACGGTTGGAGCCGCACTCGGCCTGACACTCGGGCTGGTGCTCTGCCAGGTTGCGAACAGCTTCCATCTCGTCGCCCTGCCGGCCGAAATCTATGCTGTATCGAGCATTACCCTGCGCCCGGGATGGCGTGACAGCAGCTGGATCGTGCTGCTGACCATCGCGATCAGCCTGATTGCGACGCTCTATCCTTCGAGAACCGCTTCACGCCTGCCCCCGGTCGAGGCACTCCGCTACGAATGACGCTCAAAAATGGCAAAAGCCAGAAGAGTCTGAAAATTTGTCAAAAGTCACAGTTCGGCTTCAACAATTTTTCAGGCTCTTCTGGCTTTTGAGAATGCGCGTTCAGTCCTGATCCAGGCCGTTATGAGCAGCCATACTCAGATGAACGTGACACAGCCTAGCTAAAACTGGCAACCGCTGAGGCTTCGTCATCGAAGACCTCGAAGACGGTGATCAGCTTGGTGATGGTCAGCAGGTCGCTGATCCGTGTCGTCGCGTGGAGCAGTTTGAGATTGCCGCCCGCGCGAGTCGCGGTGGTGTAGCTGCGGACGATTTCGCCCAGTCCGCCGCTGTCCATATACGGAACCTGCCCAAGGTTCAGCACGACTTTGATCTCTTTTCTTTCAACCAGTTCATCAATCTTGCGCTTGAGCTGGACGTCGCCTTCACCGAGGAGAATCTTCCCCTCGATGTCGAGTACCGTCACATCGCCACTTTTGCGCTCTGTAATCTTCATACCGGGCCTCCAGGATAGTGTTGAGAAATAGAACTCTTTGGTGCGGATATCAAAAACACAACAATATTGAAAACTAACACAGCCCGGGCTGGATGGCAAGGAATCGTTTTCGAGTTGAAGACATAAGGGTTGCAGTTTCGGACGATGCTTGCATTCGTCTGCAATACATCGGCAATTTACTGTTTCGACTATTTCGGCCAATTTTCTCTGAGTTACGACGGGAGGCTTGCCTTGGTCGCTCCCAATCGCCAAACTATTGAAATGATTCTGCCGACCAGGATTCTTGAACAACTCGATGCTCGCTGGGACGATTTCAGCGCGTTCGACCTCACCTCGCAGGGTGAGTCTGTCGAGTATGGAATGGCGCTCGAAGAGCTTGCCGGAATGACACCCGTGGAGATTCTCGAGCTGATCGGCACGGAGGAGACGCCCGGGGCTATTCCGACGACCGAGTTCAACGGGATGACCATCCCGTTCGACAAGCGATGGCAGAACCACGCCGAAGCGCGAGAATGGGCCGCCGGAATATTGAAGGGCAACCCCACTCTTGCAGTAGATGGCAGCCAGATTCCGCCGCCGCCGGGGGCAATGATACCTGTCGCAGCGGTCCAGGCCGCGTGGTTCGAAAACCTGCACACCAGCGATGGCTCGTACCAGAAGCAACTCGAATTTGAACTGCTCACGCCCTCGGATCTGCGTGTCGAAGAGGGGGAAGAGCGCTTCTATTCTGAGCAGAAGATCAACCTCCGTCGGTTCGAGCTGGAGATGAAGACACTCTGCCGGCGCATCGAGGTGCTTGCCGACGAGCGACGTCCCGATTCCCTGCCCCTTGCCTTCATCGACAGCTCGCTGGTCATCTCTTTCGCCGATCGGCTGCAGGGGGATATACGATCACGGCACATCGCGGCGGTGCTCGAATTGCTGCGATGCTCCGAACGGACGGGGATTCCGGTCGTCGGCTATGTCGATGGCAGCCGTGCCCGTGACCTGACACACCTCCTGCATCTCGCCTTCCGGCTCCCGTCGGCGGAATGGATCGATGACGCAATGCTGCTCGCCTCCCGGCTCCAGTGGGGTGACAGGACGCCGATCATGATCTGCGCGCGTGGCAGTGCCGATAAAAGTCAATCGGGCATCCTCGAATCACTGGCCGAGTATCGGCGTGAAATCGGCTTCGTCTACCTCGGATCGAGCGCCGCGGCGCGGCCCGCACGGCTCGAAATCCCGCTCTGGGTCTGGAGATCGGGTCTGCTCGAACGCGTCGTCGATCTCGTCCGGGCCGAAGTGGTCGTCGGTAACGGTTATCCTTACGCCATTGCCGCCGCCGATGCGGCAGCGGCGATGAGGGGGGCCGATCGCGAACAATTCTATGCGATATTTCAACGCTTTGCCGCCGATCGCGGACTCCGCTCCCCCATCTCACCCAAGGTGACCAGCAAGGGACGCAGAAGATGATGGAATATAATAACAATCCGTCATAACAAAATTGGCCAATTTTGGAGAAACCAATGCGCGCAGTCGTTCAGCGAGTCAGTAAAGGCAGGGTGACGGTCGAGGGTCGCGTGACCGGGGAGATCGGCAACGGTCTGGTAATCCTGCTTGGCGTTGGCACCGGCGATACCCTGGCCGAAGTTGACCTCCTTGCCGAAAAGATCGCCCGTTTGCGCATCTTCAGCGACGAGGATGGCAAGTTCAACCTCTCTGCGATCGATGTCGGGGCCGGAATGCTCGTCGTCTCGCAGTTTACACTCTATGCTGATTGCCGGCGTGGCCGCCGCCCAGGCTTTACCGATGCCGCACGGCCGGAGGTCGCCATCCCCCTCTACGAGGCATTTGTCGAAGCATTGCGCAAAATGGAGCTCAAGGTCGAGACCGGACAATTCCAGGCCATGATGATGGTCGACATCAGCAACGACGGCCCGGTGACAATCTGGCTCGATACGGATCAACTCATTTAGCCGATCGCGAATCGATGAAGCGATAAAAATATATTTTCGCGACCTCACTCACCACGACATAGAGCAGAGTTATTCCAACCAGTATCAGCATGACCGACGCTGGTAGCGGCACAAAATTGAAGAGCCGCCCGACACCCGGCAGATATGGAAGCGCGAGGGTCAGCGCAACGACCAGCACCGTACTTAGCCACAGGTACTTTCCGGGACGACTCTGCGTCAGCGGCCGGCGCGTTCGAACTACCAGCAATATCATCAGCTCCGTCAGCAATGACTCGACGAACCAGCCAGTTCGGAATTCGTCGACCCCGACCTTCATCACCAGCAGCAGCACGCCAAAGGTCAGATAATCGAAGAGTGAGCTGATGAGCCCGAAGACGAGCATGAAGTTGCGAATGAACCGGACGTCCCAGCGGCGCGGCTGCTCGACCATCTCCCGATCGACAGAGTCGGTCGCAATCGTCATCGCCGGAAAGTCGGAGAGGAAATTATTGAGCAGGATCTGGGTTGGAAGCAGTGGCAGGTAGGGAAGGAAGAGCGAGAGTCCGGCCATGCTGAACATATTGCCGAAGTTGGCACTGGTCGTCGTGAAGACATATTTGAGCGTATTGGCGAAGATCCGACGGCCCTCTTCGATCCCCTGGCAGAGGACTTCGAGGCTGTGCTCAAGCAGTACGAAGTCTGCCGCCTCGCGCGCGACATCGACCGCGCTGTCGACAGAGACGCCG
>JBEIMN010000032.1:0-12725 GCA_040378705.1 Acidobacteriota bacterium | reverse complement strand
GGAATTTTCTATATCGTACCAGCCGGAGCCAAAGACGAGGTTTCGGGCCGGATCGACTTCGCTGAGGTAGATATCGAAATAACGCCCGATGCTGAGCGGTTTCAGGCGGTTCAGCCCGACTCCGTCGGACCACTTGAAACGCTGGTTTGAAAGTCCGGGGATGGGCTCTGTCGAGAGCAGGTGGAAGCGCCGGTAATCGCGGTTTCCCGGATCGATCAGGTTGAGGGCAAGGATCTCGTCCTCCATCCATTCCTCGATCGCCAGCTTATCGAAGAAGTATGTCGCGTGTGGGAGCAGCAGTCCGGTGAAATAGATCTTGTCATGGCGTGGATCGACGCGCTTCAGCAGGCTGCGTGCTGCCTTGACTGGTGGACTCGGCTGGCGGTGGAGCAGGGACGTGACCGGATAGCTCCACCAGGCGAGGCATCCCGCCCAGGCGATGGTCAGCAGGAGCCCGCTGCTTGCCCAGAGTGAGGGGGGCGCCGCCGGCCGGCCTTCAACTGCCAGTCTTTCACTCATTGGGCCTTCACCATTCGGTATTCCACGCGTCAGGATTCTGGCAAGGTCGAAAAAGAGGACCATTCCGCTTGCCGCCAGTCCGGTGAAGAGTGGGATGTAGGCCATCGAGTAGACGACGACTCCCATCGGGGTATTGTAAATTACGGTGAAGGCCAGAAATGGGACGAAGCAGGCGGCCATCCAGCCGATGGTTCGCCAGTGACGCCGCCAGAGCAGGGCGAATATCCCGAATGCCGCAAAGAGATAGACCGACCACAAGATCCAGGGCGCCCCCCAGATCCGGACAAAGAACCCGTTCAGCCGCTCGTCGAGTGTCCAGTAGCGTGACCAGACAGGGTCGTGCTCGCTGATGTAAGCCGACTGGATCTTCATCAGCCGGTTGTACTCGCCCCAGCCGGTTTCGAGGATCAGCGGGACGAACCAGATCAGGAATCCAAGTCCGACCAGGCCGATCGCCAGCGCCGTTACCCGGACGCGTCGTCTTCGCAACTGGCCGAAGAGGACGAGCGCGAAGACGACGCCGCACAGCGGAACGATCGTCACCCGAATGCCCATGCCAAGACCGAGCAGGAATGCTCCGCCAAGCAGTGACCGCGTCGAGGTGCGTCCGCGCAACAGCAGCCAGAGAACTGTCAGTCCGGTGACCAGCGACGGGTTGTCGGTTCGGGCAATCCCGCTGTGGATCCAGAGTGTTGGCGCGAAGCAGGTCAGAATGGCCCCCGCCAGCGCCAATCGCCAGTCGGGCATAAATTGGCGAAAGAGCAGGTAGACGACGACGCCAAGAAGTGACGCGAAAATATAGTTGACGGCAAGCAGCGCGTGGTGATCGTCACGCACCACCAGCCAGGCGAGCCTTGTCATGGCGACAAAGACCGGAAATCCGGGCGGATGCGGACTGTGTGCCGCGATGTCGAAGCGGTGAATCGCCCGTGAAAAGTCGATGTCATCCCACTCCCAAACCGAAGCCGGCAGCGCGATCGCCCGCGACACCAGGCCGAGCAGCAGCAGGCCGACGATCGTCAGCCGCTCGCGAATCCCCTCGTCGCGAGCGTTTACCATCGATCTTATTCTCGCGCCAGGTGATGTGATTACCATCTCGCAGCCTTCGAACGGATCAGCATGAGCAGTGTCTCGCGAACCGTTCGCGCGATCTTCATCTTGCTGTCGCTCTGTTTCATGTCGTATCTGAGGATCAGCGGAACTTCGTGGATGATCGGGTCGAGCGGCTTCAGTTTCAGCAGCAGCTCGGCCATGCAGCCGAATCCGGTCTGCTGAATAAGTTCGTGACCGTAACGCGAGAAGGCCGCTTCAAGAAGCTCCGCCCGATATGCCCTGTATCCGCAGGTGTAATCGCGGACCGCCGGAAGACCGGAGAAGATCCGGAAGAGCCAGCTTGCAGCATAACTCATCGTTCGCCGAAACCGCGACAGGCCCCGAATCCGGCTGCCACGCTGATAGCGCGAGGCGATCACCAGATCGTTCCCCTCACGAATTCGGCTGACCATGCGTGGGATTAGCCCCGGTGAGTGGGAATTGTCCGCATCCATCGTCACGATCACGTCACCCGGCCGCGCCTGTTCGAGCGCCCCGCGCAGCCCGGTCCGGATCGTCTCCGCCAGCCCGCGATTCGGCTGACAGTCGATCAGCCGGATCGGAAGCGGCCCGTCATACCGCTCGATCACCTCAACCGTTCGATCGGTACTGCCGTCATTGACGATCAGTACCTCGACCGACAGATCGGACTCCTCAAACATCACATCGAGTCGATTGAGCAGACCCGGCAGCGACAGCTCTTCGTTGTAAGCCGGCAAGACAACCCGCACGACCCCCGCGCGCGGATTGATCAGTCGTTCCGGTGCTGGTTGCGGGCGATAGTCACGGATCGTTTTCCGACTCTCTCCATTTGCCATTATTCAACCTCAGAATTCGAGACGCCATTGTGCGCCGACGACGTCGATGTAGCCTGGGATCGCCCGACTGTCCCACTGGTGCATGTAGAATCCATCGAAGGTGACATGCTTCGTCAGTGGAATCCGAGTCCCGGTATATATCTGAAAACGCGACCAGGCGCGAAACCTCGTGTCGTAGAATACCTCGACCGCCGCGTATGGTGTCAGTCGTTTCTCCCGCACCGCGACCGGCCGCTCGAATTGGAGCCGGTTGCGGTAGCGGTACATCACCTGCCCGTTGACACGGCGCCATTCAAAGCGATTGCGGTCGACCAGCGTCAGCTTCTGCCCGATCCGGCGGCGGGGAATCGCATCGGCAAATATTCGCTCTTCGTTGACGTGGCGCCCCGGGATCGCTTCGGTGTGGAGGTGTCGATAGCTCAGCGATGTCGTGAATCCAGGACTGATCCGCTTCGTCGTGCCAATGCCGATCTGTTCATTGGTGATGGCCGACCATTCCCGGCCCAGCCGCATCGTTCCGAAGAAGACGACGCTCCACTGACTCTTCAGGTTGACTGTCACCTGCACGTCCGGCCATAACTGCGCGTCGTGCTCAGTATCGGCCACCTCCTGACCGCGCGCCAATTGTGGCATCAACGTCAGAAGCGCTGCCAGAATCAGCAATCTCGAAAATCTCCCGCCGACTAGACCGAATTGCTCCATTTCGAACACTCCTCGGGATTCTAACCTCCGCCCGCCGGCCGATGAGGCTGGCCAGTCATACAGGTCAACTGACGCACTTTGCCGGCCATTGGCGCCGAAAGAAGTCGACGATGTGCCAGGCATCAAAATATTTGAACGGCGACCGACCGATTGTGTAATGGCCGCAGGCGAGAAATTTCCGGTCGGCTGGCACTCCGTGCCGCGCGACATCATCCATAAAGATCTCTGTCAGATCGGGCAGAAATGTCAGATCATAGCGGGCCGATATCAGCCGCGCCGGCCGGCGAACCTCCGGCAGCCGGTGCAGATGGCCGCTCGGGCTGATGCTCCGCCACATCTCCCGCAACTCGCTCGCCGTCAGGTGGGGTTCGATCGCCGCACGGATGTGCGATGTCGTCAGCGCTCGCCAGACGACATCCCCGAACCAGCTCGAAACCATGTTGAAGACCCCGATCTTGAGCCTTGGATCGTGAATAAATGCCAGCCACGAGACGCACGAACCGATGCTCGATCCCATCACCCCGATCTGCTCATACCCCTGCCGCTCCAGCCAGCCAGCCGCTTGTCTGATGTCGATCACCGCCTGCCGTACCGCCTGGATCGTCCGCCCGATGTTGGCGCTGATCAAATAGTCGGCGCGGTTCAGCTCCGGCGGACGCCGTGAGTCGTGATATGGCAGACTCAGCCGGAGCGCGGAGATGCCAAACCGGTTCAGTATTTGGCAGAGCGCAATGTGTGACTGTTCGTCCGCATTCCATTGCGGACTGACGATTACCGCCCGCCGACCCCAGCCCGTTGCCTCGCTCAACCGCCCCTCGGCGGCATAATAGCGCGCGTGGACCACATTATTCTCCGGGTACGGCGTGGGCAGTCCGCTCGTGTATCGGAGGAGAACCGAACCAGCTGCACCGGGTTCAAGGGTGAAGTTCTCGTCGACTCCCGGCGCCGCGCTGAAGAAGAGGTCGCTGTCGGCCGCCACCTCTTCGTTCAGCGCACGGATCGCTTCGCGCGGATCAGTCGCGCTGAACTGGCGATCCAGATGCCCGAGCCCCCACTCGAAGGGGTGCATCGTTCGCTGATCGATGTCCCGCGCGTGAAGCCGTCGCTCCATCCTGTGCATCACTTGTTTCAACATTTGGGCCATGCTACGACGCATTGACGGCCCTTGACAAGCTTTCAGGTCATCCTGCCGCCCCGTTGCTTATTCATTCGCTCCATATTTTAATCACTTTACGTTTGGGCTTTACCTTCGGGCACGAAGGAGCCCCGTTTATTTTTCTTTGTTCGCGTATTTTGTTTCGGCCGCCGCTTCTCTTTGAGATACGTAAATGTTATCTTTTGCGCTTAACGCGACAAAATTGTATTATTTGCACCTCCGGCAAGTCGATGAGGCCGGATATTACGGAATATTTTGCTGGAGAGTGGGGAAGGCGAAAACATGAAAGAGCTGGTACCGATCAAAAAACTGACCGCGCTGCTCGAAGTGAGCCAGGCGCTCGGATCGACGCTCGACACGCAGGCCGCGATCGAGAAGGTGCTTGAGATACTCGATCGGGGACTCGGGATGCGTCGGGGAGCGATTGCACTCTATGAGGCAGGCGGCAAGGGTGAGCTGACGATCCAGTTCTCGTTCGGCCTCAGTGAGGGGGAGAAGCGGCGTGGTCGATACCGGCTCGACGAGGGGGTGACGGGAAGGGTCGTCTCGACGGGCAAGCCGGTGATCGTTCCGCGGGTGAGCCACGAGCCGCTCTTTCTCAATCGGACGAGGCAGAAGACTTTGAGCGGTGAGGAGTCGTTCATCTGTGTCCCGATCAAGGATCGCCGGAAGACGATTGGCGCGCTCTCGATCATCTACCCGTTCGAGGCCGATCGTAACTTCGACGATTCGGTCAAGGTTCTGGCGATCGTGGCCTCGATGATCTCGCAGAGTCTGAAACTCTCGCAGATGGTTCAGCAGGAGAAGGCGCAATTGGTGGACGAGAATGCCTCACTCAAGCGTGAACTTCAGAAAAAGTATGAATTTCGGAACATCATCGGGACCGGAAAAGAGATTCGTGACGTCTATGAGCAGATTGCGCAGGTCGCCGATTCGAACACGACCGTCCTGATTCGCGGTGAGTCGGGGACAGGCAAGGAGCTGGTTGCGCACGCCATCCACTACAATAGTCCACGTTCAGCCAAGCCGTTCGTCAAGGTCAATTGCGCCGCGCTGCCGGAATCGCTGATCGAGGCCGAGCTTTTTGGCCACGAAAAGGGTGCTTTTACCGGGGCGGTCAACGCCAAGAAGGGGCGTTTTGAGATGGCGGAGGGCGGAACCCTCTTCCTTGACGAGATCGGAGACCTCTCGCCGGCCATGCAGGTCAAACTGCTTCGCGTGCTTCAGGAGCGGGAGTTTGAGCGTGTTGGGGGGATGGACACGATCAAGGTCAACGTCCGCCTCATTGCCGCGACCAACGTCGATCTTGAAGTTGCCGTCCAGGATGGCCGTTTTCGCTCCGACCTCTACTATCGGCTGAATGTCTTCTCGATCTATCTTCCCCCGCTCCGCGAGCGGAAGACGGACATCCTGCTGCTGGCAGAGCATTTTCTGGAGAAGTATACCAAGCAGAACAGCAAGCAGATCAAGCGGATTTCGACCTCTGCAATCGACATGCTCATGAGTTATCACTGGCCGGGCAACGTTCGTGAGCTCGAGAATGTCATCGAGCGGGCAACACTTGTCTGCGAGGGGAGCGTCATTCACGGATACCATCTGCCGCCGACTCTTCAGACGGCTGAGGGGTCTGATACGCTGAACAAGATGAGTCTTGAGCTTGCAGTGGCCGGTTTTGAGAAGGAGATGATCCAGGACGCGTTGAAGACTGCCCGGGGGAATCGGGCGCGTGCGGCGCGTCTGCTTGATACTACGGAGCGAATTCTGGGCTACAAGGTTCAGAAATACGATATCGATTCCCGCCGCTACAAGTAGTTTGCGTTACACTGCACCCATTGGCCGGCCTTTGAAATGGCCGGCCAATGGGTACGACGCTGGTTGCGGGAGCGAGTGGTTTTTACGTTATTGTAGGTTTAGTGCTTCGATCTTACGTATTTGTTGGAATTGTCGGTGCGATCGAGAGAGGCAAGATTCCTGCAACTATTGCAAAACTAACAGTTAGGTCTCGTCTCCGGCTTTGGCAAGCTTTTTGCATGGTGTATATTTCCCGAGAGAAGTCGGGCCGCGACCGGATCGTCGCCGGATCCAGATGTGACTGGCGCGTCACGGTTTCAGCCGGGAGGCAGATTGCCCCCGGGAGGCAGGTCGGCACCTCTCGTCTCGGAGTGAAGCTTGGCGGCAGCAGATTCCGATGTATCGAATTGATTTTATGTGAATTGAGTTGAGGGATTATCTGGTTACGGGGGGTGGCTGAGGATCTTCAGACCCCGGACTGAATCGCTGAGAAAAACAAATCGAGGAGAAAGTATGAGTGTGTCAGGCAATCAGGGGCGTTTGTGGGCGGTCGGTGAAGTGACTAAGCGGACCCCGCGGATATTTGCGAATGGACAGAAGGCTTCGGACTATTTCGGCGTCAACACCTTCAGCCAGAAGGTGATGGCGGAGAAACTGCCGAAAGAGGTGTACAAGTCGCTGGTGAAGACGATCCATACCGGTCACAAGCTCGACCAGAGTATTGCACCGAGCGTGGCGCACGCGATCAAGGAGTGGGCGCTCGAGAATGGCTGCACCCATTTCTGCCACTGGTTCCAGCCGAATACCGGGATCACGGCGGAGAAGCACGACGCATTTCTGACGGTTGACAGCGATGGCAAGGTGATCGAGCGGTTTTCCGCCTCGCAGCTTGTCCAGAGCGAGCCAGACGCGTCCAGTTTTCCATCGGGAGGGATGAGGGCGACGTTTGAGGCGCGTGGTTATACGATCTGGGATCCCTCGAGTCCGATCTTCATCCAGGAAGGGCCGAACGGGAAGACGCTCTGTATTCCGTCGGCGTTCATCTCATATCACGGTCAGGCGCTCGATAAGAAGACTCCGCTGCTCCGTTCGGTCGAATATCTGAGCAACAATGCGTTGAAGGTTCTGGCGCTCTTCAGCAAGGCACCGACGCACGTCGAGGCGACGCTTGGACCGGAGCAGGAATATTTTCTGATCGACGAGGCCTTCTATGCACTGCGGCCGGATCTGCAGGCCGCCGGGCGGACGCTGGTTGGCGCGCCGTCGGCGAAGGGGCAGCAGTTGGAGGATCAGTATTTCGGCAGCATCAAGAGCCGTGTCCTGGCCTACATGCAGGAGGTCGAGCACGAGTGCTTCAAGCTTGGGATCCCGGTCAAGACCCGTCACAACGAGGTTGCGCCGAGCCAGTTCGAGCTGGCGCCGGTCTTTGAGATGGTTGGAGTGGCGACGGATCACAACCAGTTGACGATGGAGATTCTGCGGCAGGTTGCGAAGCGGCACGGGCTGGCGTTCCTGATCCACGAGAAGCCGTTCGCGGGTATCAACGGAAGTGGAAAGCACAACAACTGGTCGATGGCAACGTCGGATGGGGAGAACCTGCTCGAGCCTGGGGCGACGCCTGAGGCGAATCTGCAGTTCCTGGTCTTCCTGGTGGCGACGATGAAGGGTGTCTTCAAGCATTCGAGGTTGCTGCGGGCGGCGATTGCCAGCTCTGGCAACGACCATCGGCTTGGAGCGAACGAGGCGCCGCCGGCGATCATCTCGATCTTCCTTGGTGGAGCCCTGACGAAGGTGCTGGATGCGATCGAGGCGGGGACGCTCGAGGGGGCGACGACGGAGACCCAGGTGATCAATCTCGGCATCTCGAAGTTGCCAGAGATCGCGAAGGACAACACGGATCGCAACCGGACCTCGCCATTTGCCTTTACGGGCAACAAGTTCGAGTTCCGCGCCGTTGGTTCGAGTGCCTCGACGGCGACGCCGATGGCGACGCTGAATGCGGCGGTTGGTGAGGCGCTGGACGAGGTTGCGGCCCGGCTCGGCGAGCGTGTGAAGAAGGTCGGCGATCTGAAGAAGGCGGTCATCGAGGTTGTTCGCGAATATGTGATCGAGACAAAGGCGATCCGCTTCGAGGGCAACAACTACTCCGAGGAGTGGGTTGTCGAGGCGGAGAAGCGTGGCCTGCCAAACCTGCGCAAGACGCCGGAGGCGCTGGCGCAGCTTGACGCAGAGGAGGCGAGGGCGCTCTTCACCGGATGCGGTGTCTACAGCCATGACGAACTCGAGGCGCGTTATCACCTCGAGCTCGAGCGCTACATCAAGGATCTCGAGATCGAGGTTGCCTGTCTGAGCGAGATGGTCTCGACGATGATCATCCCGGCAGCCTACAAGCACCAGGCAACGCTGGTCACGGCGGTCGGTAATCTGACGAGCGTCGGAATCGATGCGGCGCTGATTGCCGGTCAGGTTGCCGATGTCGAGAAGGTGGCCGGACTTATCTCCGGGCTGAAGACGGCGCTCGCCGCTCTCCACGCTGCTGCTGAGAAGGCGGAGTCCGAGGACCTGCTGAAGAAGGCGACGGCGCTTGCTTACGAGGTCGGGCCGGCGATGGATGTGGTTCGTGCCGTCTGTGACAGCCTTGAATTGGTGGTCGAGGATGCGCTCTGGCCACTGCCGAAGTATCGTGAAATTCTCTTCATGTCCTGATCAGATCATTGATCACACTTCTGCGGAGGGCTCGGTTTGCCTCGAGTCCTCCGCGGAGTTTTTATTAGCCAGAAGAGACCTGATGGCTTGACGATAGTATAGGCGGTAAGTCTCTAATGAACGGGCGTTCAGCCATTTTTGGCGAACGCCCGTTTTTAGTTATTTCATGCGGCCGGGCCGGCGGGAATCTGATTCGTCTCCCCTCCCGGCGTGGCCTGTTTGGGGCCCGAGGGGCCCGAGGGACCCGAGGGAAAAGATGAAAAAGGTGAAAAACTTGCAACCCTGGCCGGATGGTTGACGTTTAGCCGGTTTTGCGGTCACTGTTAATATTGTGTGGGTGAAAGGCGTTCATAAGTTGTATGAAATTTTACGAAGCGATCATCCTGGCTCTGACTTCTCTGCGGGCGCACAAGCTCCGTTCATTTCTGACTCTCCTCGGCGTAATTTTCGGCGTCATGACGGTAGTTGCGGTTGCCTCCGTGATCGAGGGGTTTTTCAGGTACGTCGACCGGACGGTGACGGCGGATCTTGGGACTAACACGGTGATTGTCGACAAGTTCGCAATGATTACCAGCTTTGACGAGTATCTGCAGGCGCTGCGGCGAAACAAGGATCTGACGCTCGACGACATGAGGTTCCTGCAGGAGCGGCTGACGCTGGCGCAGCAGATCGGGGCCCAGGGTGGGTCGAACGCAGAGGTCCGGGCAGGAGGCGAGAAGCTGAACGGGATCAGCGTCAAGGGCAATACTCCGGGGATGATCAACATCGACACGACGCAGGCGGAGTATGGCCGCTACATCAGCGAAGTCGATGACGAGGGGCGGCGGAATGTCGCGTTGATTGGGTCGGAGGTTGCCGACAAGCTCTATGGTCGTCGGGATGTCATCGGGCGTGAACTCAAGATAGACGGGCTGCCATTCGAGGTGATCGGGGTGGCGAAGGAGTTTGGAACGGCCTTTGGGCAGTCGCGGGATGCTTTTATCATAATTCCGATCTCGGTCTATCAGAAGATGTGGGGATCGCGGGAATCGATCTCGATCTGGGTCAGAGCGGCGAATGCGGGTGATCTGGCCGATCTGCAGGATCAGATCAGGATGAACATGCGTGCGCGTCACCGGGTCGGCTATCAGGACAAGGACACATTCGGGATGGTGACGGCGGAGTCGATCAACAAGTTCGTTCAGGCGCTCTTCGGGATCATTGCAGCGGTGGCGCTTGGGGTAACCTCGATCTCGCTGGTGGTGGGAGGGATCGTGGTAATGAACATTATGCTGGTGACAGTGACGGAGCGGACGCGAGAGATCGGGATTCGGAAGAGTCTGGGGGCGCGGCGGAAGGATATTTTGGCGCAGTTTCTGATCGAATCGACGACGTTGTCGCTGGTCGGGGGGCTGATCGGACTGCTGGTGGCGTGGATTCTCTCGAAGCTGCTGGTTGCCTTCACGCCGGTGCCGGCTGAGTTGCCGATCTGGGCGGGATTTCTGGCGATCGGGGTATCGAGTGCGGTCGGGATCATCTTTGGCATCTATCCGGCGTGGAAGGCGGCGCGGCTCGATCCGATCGTCGCTTTGCGTGCGGAGTAGCGGAGTAATTTATACATGCTCAGAAAACAGTTGAAGACCCTCTTTTTGCAGGCGATGGAGACGCTGGTCGCGCATAAGTTCCGTTCGTTTCTGACGGTGCTTGGGGTGGTGATCGGCACGGCGACCGTGATTGGGGTCGCCTCGCTCGCGAGCGGACTCGAAGCCGGTGTACGGGAGCAGATCGAGCAGTTTGGGACGAATGTCGCATTCGTCAGCCGGTTGGGTGGCGGGCCACGAAACAGGGAACTGACGGAAGAGGAGCGAAAGCGGAAGCCGATCAGTTATGAAGACGCGGTGGCGTTGAGCAGATTGCCCAGCGCGGTTGCGGCTTCGCCGATCCTTCGGCCACCGGGGATTCCGCCGGCGGTCAAATTTCGGACGAATGAGATGCGCAACCCGCAGTTGCGTGGCGTCTGGGCGGGGTATGCCAACACACGCGAGGTCTCGATCGCCAGCGGGCGCTTCTTTACAGAGGCTGAGGACGAGCATGGGGCAGAGGTCTGCATCATCGGTTACGACATTGCAGAGCAGGTACTGGCCGGTTACGAACCGCTCGAAAAGGAGGTTCTGATCGGCAACAAGGTCTTCAAGGTGATTGGAGTTCTCGAGAAATCGAAGAACGCGCTCGGCGGCGGAGGGCCCCCGGTCGATGCTTTTATTTTTATTCCGTACAACGTGATGCACTCGATCTATCCGATGCAGGATGACCACTGGGTTGCGGTCGGCGCGGCACAGGGAAAGCTTGATAAGCTGGTCGACGAGGCGACAGAGCTGATGCGAAGGCGGCGTCAGGTTGCGTACAATGAGCCGAACAACTTCGATATCAATACTCCGACGGGAATGCTCGAGAGTTTCAATAAGATTCTGGCGATCGTCTCGTTGATTGTCATTCCGATCGTCAGTGTCGCGCTTTTGATTGGGGGGATTGGCGTGATGAACATCATGCTGGTCTCCGTGACAGAGCGGACGAAAGAGATTGGGGTACGGCGGGCGATCGGGGCGCGTCGTTCGGACATCATCTGGCAGTTTCTGCTCGAGGCCAGTACGCTGACGGCGATTGGAGGGCTGATCGGGATTGCCTTTGGGGTGGTGATCAGCCTGCTTCTCAACCTGCTCATGCCGAGTCTGCCGTCGCGTGTCCCGCTGATCTGGGTCGTGGTTGGGTTTAGTGTCTCGGTGGGGATCGGGTTGGTTGCCGGGATCTACCCGGCGTGGAAGGCATCGCGACTCGATCCGATCGAAGCGCTGCGGTATGAATAATCTGATCAGACGGGATGGCAATTGCAACAGGCGAGGACCCGGAACCAGTCAGTTCCAGCGGTCCTTTCTGTCTTCTGACTACTGATCGATAAGTCCCTTGCACACTGTCGAAAACTCCGCCAAAATGATCCCGCTGGAATCTCTTGATAAAGTGTTATTCGAACTACCCAAACAGAAAAACCAAGCGCAAATTGCAGAAAAATGACAGTAAAACGATAGGAAAACAATATGCCATTCAATCCGAAGCATCAAAGCCACATTATCACTAACGGACGGGATCGGGCGCCGGCGCGGTCGATGCTCAAGTCGATAGGTTTCACCGATGACGAGCTGGCACGGCCAATTATTGGTGTCGCGCATATGTGGATCGAGACGATGCCGTGCAACTTCAATCACCGTGAACTGGCGGAGCAGGTCAAGGCGGGGATTCGTGAAGCGGGAGCGACTCCCATGGAGTTCAACACGATCTCGATCAGCGACGGCGTGACGATGGGAACGGAAGGGATGAAGGCGTCACTGGTTAGTCGCGATCTGATCGCGGATTCGATTGAGCTGGTCGGGCGCGGGTATCTTTTCGACGCGGTGATCGCGATTGTCGGCTGTGACAAGACGATTCCGGGTGCGGCGATGGCGCTGATCCGGCTCGACGTTCCGGGGTTGATTTTGTATGGTGGGTCGATTTCGCCGGGCAACTTCAAGGGGCGCGACGTGACGGTTCAGGATGTCTTCGAGGCGGTTGGCGCGAACGCGGCCGGCAAGCTTTCGGACGCAGATCTGCTCGAGATCGAGAATGTCGCGTGTCCGGGAGCTGGCGCGTGTGGTGGCCAGTACACTGCCAATACGATGGCCATGATCATGGAGTTCATCGGGTTGTCGGTGATGGGGACGGGCAGCGTTTCGGCGGTCGATCCGCGGAAAGAGAAGACGGCCTTCGAGAGTGGGAAGGCGATCGTCGACCTGTTGAACCGCGGGGTGCGACCGAGCGATATTCTGACGCGCAAATCATTTGAGAACGCGATTGCCGGAGTGGCGGCGACGGGTGGCTCGACCAACGCGGTGTTGCACATTCTGGCGATGGCGCGCGAGGCGGGCATTCCG
>JBEIMN010000031.1:0-12993 GCA_040378705.1 Acidobacteriota bacterium | reverse complement strand
CCTTCACAGTATACTAAAGCTCTTCCGTCCATAAATTATTAAAAAATTATCGGAAAAAGGGTTCTGCCAGCCGATCCGAGACCAGCGATTAAATACGGTCCGGGACTATTCGGCTCAGGCTGGTTCAGGCCGGCCTGCACCGGTCCAACCACGTCAGGAAAAGAACAAACGGCTGGTGGGCTGATACTGCCAGCCCCCAGCCGTTCAATTTTTAGCTTTCGGGCCGAGCTAGGCCTTCGTCACAACCGGATCGAACGGCTTGTCGGTCACGCGCTGGAGCGCCTCGTTGAAATAGAGGACCCGTCCTTCGCGATAGGACTGGACGGCCATGCCGATGGTCGTCATTGCCTTGTAGGCAGTCATTGCATCGAGATTCGGCTTCTCACGGGTCTTGACGCAACGGAGCCAGTTCTCCATGTGATTTTCACGCGTCTCTGTCTCGAGCAGAACCTCGTTTTTGCCCCACTTTTCGGTAAACTTCTTCTGCGCGAGCCTCTCCGGAGTGACCGTAATGTGGCTGACGCGCCCTTCGAAGCGACCGTCAGGAACCATCATGATCGTTCCTTCGTGACCGCGGATGAGGCCCGGGATGTGCTGACCATTGGCCATCGACGAGCTGAGAACCAGCGAGTGGCCCTTCGGGAACTCGGCGATGAGGTGGAAGGTGTCCGGGACTTCGCGTCCATCCTTGAAAACCTAGATTCCACCGGAGGCGGTCACCTTGTGCGGAAACTGTGGTTCCCCCCAGCAGATGTTGAGTGGGGCGACGACGTGGTAGAAAAGGTCGGTCGCGATGCCGCCCGAATAGTCCCAGAACTTGCGGAAACGGAAGAAGCGGTCGGCGTCAAACGACCGTTTCGGCGCGTTGCCGAGCCACATCTTCCAGTCGATAAAGTCCTCGCCCTTGCCTTCCGGACCGGCATTCTTGTCGATTGGCCAGTTCCATTCACCCTCGATCGAGTTGCGGTGATAAGATCCCTGGCTCATGAGCAGCTGGCCGATCATGCCATCCTCGATCGCCTTGCGCGCCTTCCACCACTGGTCACTCGAGGTGGTCTGTGACCCGACCTGCAGGACTCTTCCGGTGGCTTTCGTAACTTCGTAAACCTTCTTTGCCTCTTCGACCGTGCGGGTCATCGGCTTTTCGAGGTAGACGTCCTTGCCGGCGCGCATGGCCTCGATCGCGATTGGAGCGTGCCAGTGATCGGGCGTCGCGATGATCACGGCGTCGATATCCTTGCGGGCAAGAACTTCACGGTAGTCGAGGGTCGCCAGCTCGGCGCCGCTGATCTTCTGTGCGTTGTTGACGCGCTTCTGGTAGGTATCGCAGACGGCGACAATCTTCGCCGGACGAGTCGTGCTGCCAACCTCCATCGCCCACTTCATGACGCTCGTGCCGCGTCCGCCGACACCGATGCATCCAATGTTGATTCGGTCATTTGAGCCCGGAATGTTTCCATGGACATTGTGGCGGAGAGCGACAGTCGCCCCGGCCGCAAGTCCCATGGTTTTGACAAAATCCCGGCGTTCGATCTTATCTGTCATTTGTATTTCTCCTCGGGGATATGCTCAATCAAAAATTTAATGGAAAAGTTCAACCAAATGATACGCGCGTAGAACAGATCCGACAAGGAAAAATCGAACTTAATGGAGTTCAGTTACCAGCTGGCTTCTCGGGCTTCTCGGGAATCGGCAGGCGGGAATAGACTATTTTCCCATCGCAGACGGTCAGGAGAACGTGTGTCCGGTGGATCATGGCCGGATCGATCCGGAAGAGATCCTGTGAGAGAACGACGAGATCGGCGAGCATTCCCGGGGCAAGACGTCCCTTGACCGCCTCGTCGAAGGTGGCGTAGGCCGGGGCCTCAGTATAGGCACGGAGCGCCTGCAGAAGATCGACCCGCTGGGCGGGTATCCATCCGCCGGAGGGCCGCCCCTCGATCGTGCGGCGATTGACGGCGTTGTGGAGACCACGGATCGGATCGACGCTGATCGAGGCCGGCCAGTCGCTGCCAAAGATCAGTGTCGCGCCGCTCCGGCGCAGGCTTGACCAGGGGAAGGCCATTGGCAGCCGTTCCGGACCTACTGCACGCGACCAGACATCGATCGTCCCGGGATCGGCGTGGATCGGCTGCATCGAGGCGAGCACCCCGAGCCGGATGAATCTTGAAACATCGGCCGGCGCGAGAGTCTCTATGTGCTCGATCCGGTGGCGCGTGTTGAGGCGCCCGGACTGTGCGGCCATCTCATACGCCAGAAGCGCCTCCCGCACCGCACGATCACCAATGGCATGGGTCAGAATCTGGAAGCCGAGCTGGTCAAGCCTGGCAACCTTTTCACGGTAGATGCCGGCCGTCAACGCGAGCTCGCCGAATGGTATCGCTGAATCCGCCGGCAGATCGCTGTAACGCTCGATCATCGCCGCAGTATGCGATTCGATTACCCCGTCAAGGACAAATTTGACCGCCGAGGCCCGCAGCCGCGGGTTGCCTTCATACTGCTTTTTGAGCACGACAAAAGAGTCGATCGCCTCGCCTGAGGTCTTTTCACCGACCGAAAACGCCATCGCCATCCGCGCCGTCAACTGATCGAGCTTCAAAAGCTCCTCGTATAAAGAAAACTCCTCGGGCGAACCACTCGCATTCTGCAGACTGGTAATACCGAGTGAAGCGGCCAGCGTGAGGCCGGTACGGAGAGCGTCGAGCTTCTGTTGGCGTGTCGGCTGCGGAATGATCCCCGTTACCAGCCGCTGCGCTCCTTCCTTCAGTGCGCCGGTCGGATCGCCGGCATCATTGCGGACGATCTCGCCAAACCCCTTGAATTCAGTCTGGCGATCGATGCCGGCCAGTTCGAGCGCCTTTGAATTGGCCCAGCCACTGTGGCCGTCATACGCGCTCAGATATACCGGGCGGTCACTGATAACCGCGTCGAGAAAGCTCTTCGTCGGCATCCCTCCCGGGAATCGCGAATACTCCCAACCGCGCCCGGTGATCCATTTCGCCTCCGGATGACGACGGGCAAAGTTCGTGATCCGCGCCAGCATTTCGCCGACCGATCGCGTACCGGTCAGATCGACCGCGGTAAGCCCGAGTGAGCCTCCCAGAAAATGGATGTGCGAGTCGTTGAATCCCGGCAGCACGAGCCGCTTGTTGAGGTGCAGCACACGCGTCGCCGGTCCGATCAACCGGCGAATCTGCTTGCTCGTGCCAACCTCTAGAATCCTGCCGCCACCAACCGCGAGCGCCTCGGCGAAGGAGTCAGCCGAACTCCCGGTCCAGATTCGACCGTCCAGCAGAACCAGATCGGCCGCGGCAGCCAGCGGTTCCGGGACGCTTACCGGAGCACGGGCCGTCGTTGTCACCGATTGGGCAGGGTCGAGAGAAACGGCAATAACCAGAAACAGAATAATGGCGATGATTGATCCAACTTTTTTCATATTCATTTACATTTTATCGGCTGTGACCAGCCGCAATAAACGATAGCGCGGAAAGCAGACGACAGCCTCTCCACAAACTCAGCACCTTTCAACTGATGATCGGCTTTATCACGGCGCACTTCTCCGCTTCAAATGCCGCCTTCAGGCGCGCGAACATCTCTTCGTCACGGTAGGCGCCGATGATCGATCCGCCGGATCCGGCAAATTTAGCCGAAGCACCAAGGCTTCGCGCCAGATCTATCATCTGAATATGTTTCGGATTGAGGTTGTAGATTGTGCGCCGCGTATCAAAATTGAGATTCATCAGCCGCGCCAGCTCCTGATAGTCGCGGGCAAGGAGCGCTGTTCGCGCCTGACCGGCGAGGCCGGCGATGAGGGTCATCGCCTCGACAACCAGCTTCTCGCCATTGTCATAACGCTTGCGGATATCGTTATGGAAAACATCGGACGCCTCGGCAAGATCCGTCTGATATGCAATGTAGAGTGGGGGAAGAAGCGATTGATCGAGTCGCTCGTAATGGCCATAGCCACGCGCCTTCATCAATTCGCGATCGAAGTCCATGTAGACGAGCCCCTCATAGACCTGTGCGACGCGGTCCTGCAGCCCGGCCCCGATCTTCAGCTCTTCGGTCTCAACCGAGAGAATCAGACTGGGAAGAATCTCCTTTGGGATCTCGACATCGTAAAAGGCAAGCAGCGCGCGCATGGTTGCCGTGACAATGGCACTTGAACCGGCCAGTCCAACCTGACGCGGAATGTTCGAATCGTAACGCAGCGAGAAATTGCGGCGTGGCAACTCGATCCCCTGCGCCGCACAGTAGTCTGCGAAACGCCGGATGGTCGCCTTCACCAACCGCAATCCGCCGTAATAACCGTTGAGCCGGGTGTCGTATAGAAATTCATCGAGCGAATCAAAGCGGCAGTGATCCTGTCGTGTCGGAATGATCTCCAACTGCGGCCACTCATAGATCACGACGCTCGCGGCAAAGTTTTTGACAATGAGGCTGATCGTTTTGCCGAAATAGCCGTCGGATGGATTACCGATCAGTCCGGCCCGGGCGTAAGCCTTGGTCTTATGTATTCTCACCCGATAACTCCTTGACCATTTTGCGCAGCTTTGGGCCATAGACCGGATCGGTCAGCGCGAATTCGACGAAGGTCTCGAAATAGCTTTCGAAGTTGCCGATGTCGTAGCGCTTCTCGGCACGCGGGAGACGGACTGCGACAATCTTCTTCCCTTCACTGAGCATGAGCCGAATCGCGTTGGTGAGCTGTATCTCACCGCGATGGTCGACACCGGTCCGATGGATCGCATCGAAGAGCGTCGGTGCAAAGACATAGCGCCCGGCGATCGCGAGATTGCTCGGCGCCTCCTCGATCGACGGCTTTTCGATCAGGTCTGCAACCTCAAAGACATCGGTATCGGTCGCCGGCCTGACGATGCCATACATCGAGACCTGCTCGCGCGGAACCTCTTCGACCGCAATCGCACAGGCGGCGTCCGCCTCCTCAAAAGCGTTGATCAGCCGCTCGACGATCCGTGATGGCTCGTGGCGACCGATGATCGAATCACCAAGCGCGACGACGAATGGCTCATTGCCGGAGAAGTTCTCAGCGTAGGAGATCGCGTCACCAAGCCCGCGCTGCTCGTGCTGCCGTGTGTAGAAGTAGTGGGCCCCGAGCCGCTCAAACTCCAGTTCAGAGAGAAGATCCTCCTTGCCGCTCTCCCGGAGCGACCGGATCAGATCGGCGTCGATATCGAAATGGTCCTCGATCGAACTCTTGCCTCGACCAGTCACAAATAGAAACCGATCCATCCCGCAGAGGCTCAACTCCTCGACGATATACTGGACGATCGGCTTCTTGCCGACCGGGAGCATCTCCTTGGGTTGTGATTTGGTGGCCGGCAGGAGTCTGGTTCCAAGTCCGGCAACGGGGATTACTGCATTTCGAATCGCCACAATATCTGTTCCTTCGGATTGACACTTCGCGGTTAATATTCCATTCGGGCCTGCTTGTCGTCGCCGACAGATTCTTCCTCTGGTATGATACGACAGAGATCAGGCGTGAACCAAGATTAAAACCTGATTAAACTGGTTCGAAGCTCGGAATCTCAACCATCTTTGCCGCGGTCGTTGGCTGCCAGAAATTTTCCACGGCGTTCGGGATCTCTCCCGGGCGACTGACAATGCCATGAAAAATGTAATCGAACATTACCACGAGCTGCTGGAAGGGGTCCTGCTCGACGATCTGCGCGAGCGACTTGGCCAACTAAAGAAGCTAAAGGGGCCAATTGAGCCAATTGGCTCAATTGAATCGGGCGATCTGCTGCGCCCGCTCTTCTGTCAGCGGAGAGCATACGATCTGGCGATGAGCCGGGCAGAGATCGTCCTCGGCGCAATCGGCCGGGTCGGGGAGGCGCTTCGTGAAGACACGATCGTTCAGGAGTACCTGCGCCTCTCGCCGGTCGAGCGGGAGCTGATCGAACTCCCGCCCGGCTACTTTGGCCCGGAGGCGAGCGGTCGACTCGACGGGTTTCTGGACAGGAACGGCGAGATCAACTTCATCGAATACAACGCCGACAGCCACGACGGGCTGTTTTTTAGCCAGGCTCTCGCGGATCTTTTTGCCGAATCGATGATTATGCGCCAGTTCGGGAGGAACCTCCTGGTTGCCCCAGCCGGAGGTACAGACCTTCGCGCCAGGCTGGCGGCGACGCTGCTCGACTCTTACAGTCAATGGATCGGTTCTGGCCGGCGGGAGATTCCGCGACTCGCGATTGTCGATCGCGAGTCGGCGACCGATCACGCCGAGGTCGAAACCTGCCGCCGCTACTTTGAAGAACGCGGTATCCCGACCATCGTCACCTCACCGGAGGCGCTGCAATACCGTGGCGGCTGGCTGATGAGCGAGGGATTTCGGATTACACTCGTCTATAAACGAGTCAGCCTTGCCGGACTGATCGAGAGTGATGGAACGAACCATCCACTGGTTGAAGCGGTGAGGGATCGCGCGGTCTGTCTTGTCAACGGTTTTCGGGGCCAGGCGCTGACACGGAAGCTTATCTTTGCCATTCTCGATGACCCGGTCTTCGAATACCTCTTCGATGCGCGCCAGACAGAGGTTCTGCGTCGCCACCTCCCCTGGACAAGGCTGCTCCACGAGGGCTTCACCACCTGGCACGGTGAACGGATCGACCTGCCCGAATTCGTGCTCGCCAATCGGGAGATTCTGGTCCTGAAACCGTCTGGAAGCCCGTCTGGAAGTGAGGATGATGACGGTGTCACGCTCGGCTGGGAATGCACGGCCTCTGAGTGGAAAAGATGTGTCGAGGAGTCGATCGGCTCCCGCTTCGTCATCCAGGAACGGGTCGCGACCATTCCCGAGCCCTTTCCGGTCAGTAGCGGAAGCGGCGTGGTGATGGAGGATCGTTATGCGGAATTCTCACCCTATACCTGGCAGAGCGAAACGGCTGCCGGCGCAGGTATTCGCCTCTCAGACCCGACGCGGCAGACGGTCTCAACCAGCGGAGGACCGACGATTCCGCTATTCCTGATCGACCATTCATCGTAGCCCGGGGCCAGCAGAGTAATGGCCAGCGAAATGGCCGGCGGAAAGGGGAACAGAAACGAGTAAAGGTGGAGGAGCGTCTGATTTGTCTGCGCTCCTCCACCTTTACTCCACGCTCTGGCCTCTCAGCATATGGTCACCGGGGCCATTTCGTCAAAGTATCACCTACCCGATCTTGAAGTTGAGCTGAGCCGGGTCGAGCTGGTAGAAGGACTTGTATCCATTGTACCGCGCGCCGGCGCCAAGCTCCTCTTCGATCCGCAGCAGCTGGTTGTACTTGGCGATACGATCGGTTCGTGAAGCCGAGCCGGTCTTGATCTGACCGGCGTTGGTCGCGACGGCAAGATCGGCGATGAACGGATCCTCTGTCTCACCCGAACGATGCGAGATGATGGCGGTATAGTTGCTGACCCGTGCCATCTCGATCGCTTCCAGCGTCTCGGTCAGGGTACCGATCTGGTTGACCTTGATGAGGATCGAGTTGGCGACAAACTCCTCGATTCCGCGCGAAAGATAGAGGGTGTTGGTGACGAAGAGATCGTCGCCGACAAGCTGCACGGAGTTGCCGAGAGTCTCGGTCAGCGATGCCCAGCCGGCCCAGTCATTCTCTGCCAGGCCATCCTCGATCGAGATGATCGGATATTGCCGTGCCCAGTTCGCCCAGTACTCAACCATCTTCTCGGAGGTCAGCTTGCGGCCATCCGATTTCTTGAAGACATAATGTCCATCGATGAAGAACTCGGAGCTCGCCGGATCGAGCGCGATCGCGATCTGCTCCCCCGGGGTGTAGCCGGCGGTGGTGATCGCTTCGAGGATCGCCTCGATCGCTTCGTCATTCGACTTGAGGCTTGGGGCGAATCCGCCCTCGTCGCCGACCGCCGTCGAATAGCCGCGCTTCTTCAGCACGCTCTTGAGGGTGTGAAAGACTTCGGTTCCCCAGCGAAGCGCCTCGGCAAAGGTCGGAGCGCCGGCGGGGGCAATCATGAACTCCTGGAAATCGACGTTGTTGTCGGCGTGGGCGCCGCCGTTGATGATGTTCATCAGCGGGACCGGGAGGACACGGGCGTTGGTTCCGCCGATGTAGCGATAGAGTGGGATCTCGAGTTCGGCCGCCGCCGCCCTTGCGTTCGCCATCGAAACGGCGAGGATCGCGTTCGCGCCGAGCTTCGATTTATTTGGAGTTCCGTCGAGGTCGATCATAACCTGGTCAACTTCGATCTGGTTGAACGCCTCAAGCCCGACAAGGGCGTTGGCGATCGCCTTGTTGACATTCTCGACCGCGTGACGAACCCCCTTGCCAAGAAAGCGTGACTTGTCGCCATCCCGCAGTTCGACCGCTTCATTCTCGCCCGTCGAAGCACCGGATGGAACGGCCGCCCGGCCAATCACTCCACTCTCCAGCATAACCTCGGCTTCGACTGTCGGATTACCGCGTGAATCGAGAATCTCACGCGCCACGATTTGATCAATCATACTCATATCGATACTTCTCCCTTTGATAAAATGATAATTCCTGCACCGGCCGGACTTAAGAGGGCTTTACGGCAGAGCCCAACGACCGGACTGAACCAGAAACCCGGTCCCGATTATCTTCAAAATACATACTTTAATGCAAACTGGATCTGGCGCGGATTGATCAGCGTATTCACCGATCGGCCAAAACCGGGCGCTTCAAGGATACGCACCGGAATGGCAAAATGCGACCGATTCCAGACATTGAATGCCTCGACGCGAAACGTCAGGTAATGTCCGCGCCGCAACTGAAAATTCCTGCTCAGGCTGACATCACTCTTGAGGACGCCACGGGCGCGAAAGGTGTTCCGTCCAACACGCCCATTTTCACCGAGGCCGGCAAGGAGTGCCAACGGTGGAGCATTGAGTCTCAGAATCGACGGCCCGTCGGCAACTGTGCTGATTCCGGCGGCCGAATCGATCCGATCGGTCAGATTGCCGTCAAGGTTGACATCGTAACTGCTGTTGACAGTGAATGGCTGCCCGGACTGCCAGGTCGATATTGATGCCCACTGCCAGCCACCGAGAAGTGCTCCGCGGACTCCTTTATCGTCGTCGAACCGACTGAGGAGCGGCAGCCCGCCGACAATGGCCGAGGTGAACCGATGGCGAATATCAAAACCCGCGTCACCACGCTCGGCGCGCAGGATCCGATCGTCCTGAGGAAGCGCGTTGGCGCCGGCGAGGTCGAAGACATCCGAGACATCGTCGATCGCGTGCGACCAGGTATAGGCGGCCGTCAACTGATACCCCTTTGAAAAGCGCTTCGTGAGGCTCGACTGGAGCGAGTGGTAGTGCGAAGTCGCAGATGAATCGAAGATCGTGTAGGCGCCGAGATTGGCATTCGGGCGGCCTTCGCGATCGGTGCCGAAACTGAGCGGGGGGAGCGAAACGGCGAGGATCGGCTCGTCCGAGACTCCGATCGGATCGATCGGGAGGGTGATCGCGTTCGGACCACCATTCGGAGTCCGAAACCTCGTCAGCTTGACGCCACGCGTGCCAACATAGGCGAAATTGAGCAGCCAGTCCGTGCCGATTTCCCGCTCGATCTGGAGATTATACTGAAAGGCCATCGGCGAGCGCAGTCCATTGTCGGGGAGCGTGAAGGCCAGTCCGCCTCCGGAGGCCGGCAAACCGACCGCCGCCGGGTTGAAGAGCAGCCCGAGGACGGCCTGCAATGCGCCATCCGGAATACTGATCGCGTTGAGTGAGCCATCACGGATCAGCGGGTACCTGGTCACTGCGCCATTTCCACCGGTACGAAGAATGTCGAATGGAACAAACTTCGGATTGAAGATCGCCAGGTTGCCGCTCAGCCCCGGCTGAAAAAAGGCGCTCTGCGCGTATGAGAAGGTATTGACGTCGACGTTGAACGGAATGAACGTCGGAAAGACATTACGCGACTGGTTGACGACACTCCCGAGAGTCAGATCATAGTAGAGGCCGGCGCCGCCACGAACGACCGTCTTGCCAGTCTGCCCGCGCCTCTTCGCGAAGGGATCCCAGGCGAAACTGACGTGACCTCCAAGGTTGTTGCGGTCTGTCTGATAGATCTGCTCCCGCCCGCCAAGCACCTTGCGCAGTGCGTCGAGCGTCTGGTTGAGCGAATTGACGAGATCGGCGTTGTTGTAGATCTTCTGGCCGGCCGAGAATGGAGCGGCGATCAGATATGAGTCGTCGCGTGCCGGCAGTCCGTTAAGCCCGAACGTCTTCTCGATACGTCGATTGACCTCGCGCGGTGTCGTGTTAAGCTCGTAGCGGATACCGTAATCGAGCGTCAATCCAGGGCGTGCCCGCCAGTTGTCATTGGCAAAGAAGTTGTACTGCCAGAGCCGCAGGCCGATCGTTGAATCAGGAACACCAATCGCCAGCGACTGAGAAATCCCGGTCGGGATGCCAAGCGCGGCCAGATCGCTGCCGCTGAAGTAGCCGGGCCGCTTGCAGTCACCCGGGCTCGGGCTTGGATTCGGGCCGTACTGGCTCAGTTCAGCGATCGGCGCCTCCGGAAAGAGGCAGGAGAGATCTGGTGAACCGCCAAAAAAGACCTGTGGCCGGTAATTTCGATTCAGGGAGCTGTTCAACTGTGTCCGACGCAGATCGGCGCCAAGCTTGAAGGTGTGGAGCCCCTGAAACGATGTCAGCGTGTCGGCAAACTGGATCGTGTTGTTGCGGCGCGCCTGTGGAAACAGGTTGACGTCGAGCCCGACCGGACTGAATGGTGAAACGACCACCTGGCCAACCGGACCGAGATTGCTCTCGGCGTCGAAACTGGCACTGCTCGTTCGATAGTCGACGAATGGTAATGGATAATCGGGATTGGTCAGATTTGTAAGCCGGGCAGAGTTGAGCAGCCAGGGCTCGTTTGGCACGTATCGCGACGGTTTCAGGTATGGATCACGCAGCTCTTCAAAACGGAGCCGCGTCCGGCCATAGCTGGCGCGTAACTGATTGGCGACCGTTGGAGAGACCTGCGAGGTCAGGAAGAGCGAAAGGTTCTGGGTGCGCACCTCTGGCCGGACACCGGAAAAGATCGCCCCACCGACGGTCGGAACCTTGCGTCCATCGTCTGTGTAGTTGTAGCGGGCGGTGAAATTGTGCGTCACCTCCGGTCCGAAGAGCCGGAACTCGTGGTCAAGCTTGAGGGAGAAGATTGTCCCCGTGCCATCGACCGGCAGGACCTGGGTCAGAGTATTTTCGCCGTATGGACCGATCGGGTTGTTCGGAAATGGAAAGAGGGAGAAGACAGAGTCGCCGGCGACAAAGGTCGGGGTGAAGGTCGCACTCTGCTGGTCGACACCCGAGGCGGTGAAACCGCTCGCTCCAAAGTTGAGAAATCCGCGCTGCGCCACCGTCGGTACAGAGAAATGTGTCTCCTGTCGCGACTTGATCTGCTGCCGCTCGAACGATCCGAAGAAGAAGGTCCGATCACGCCAGATCGGGAATCCGATCGCCCCGCCCCCCTGATTACGCTGGTACTGATCCTTGCCGAGAGAGGGATTCGACTGAACGATCTGGACGGGAACAGCGAGGGCGTTCGGACGAATCGTGACTGGTACATTTCGCGGATTGACCGCAACTCCGTTTACAAACTTCTCGTAAGCGGTCGCCGTCAGGGTGTAGCTTTGCGATTTGTCCGACGTATAGTCGAAGAAGTTGCGCGCGTTGAGCGAGTCGTGATTGAAGAAATCATAGACCGTCCCGTGAACCTGATTGGTGCCGGATTTCGTGACCGCGTTGACCTGCGACCCGATGCTGCGACCGTGCTCGGCATCCCAGAGGTGGCTGACAATCTGAATCTCCCTGATGCTCTCGATACTCTGCGGGGTCAGGACGACGAATCCCTGCCGGCGGACACCGACATCTTCGTCGTTGTTGTCTGAACCGTCGACCGTAAAGTTGTTCGAGCGTGCGCGCATGCCATTGACCGAGAACTGGCCCGGGGTTCCAATTCCGGAGCCAAGGCCTGGTCCGGCGATCCCCTTCACCTCCGGTGGTGGGGCGACTCCGGCGGCAATCGTCGCCAGATCGTCGAAGCTGCGGATATTGCCGAGAGGAAGAAGGGAGATCTGTCGCTCGTCGGCATTCGACCGGCGCGTCGCGTCGAGCAGGCTCGTCAATCGACCAGCGGAGTCCTCGCCACCAAAAGGTGGGAGCGGTGTGGGCGGTGTGGGCGCTGGCGGTGTGACCGGAGACGGTGTCGGGGGAACTACCGCGGGCGGGCCCATAACGATATCGGGCAGGGTCTCGAAGGTCTTGTTGAGCTGGATCTTGATCGGCTCACGCGTCGGCTGAACGACCTCGAGCCCCGGTCGGATCGTCTGAATGCTGTAACGCCCCAGCGGCAGGAAGGCGATCTGATAACGCCCTTCGGCATTGGTGATCGTCGCGCGCTGATTGCCCGTCTCGAGGTTGACGACCCGCACGCTCACCCCCGCAATCGGATTGCCATTGCCATCGACGACCCGCCCGGCAAGGGTGCCGGTGATCGTGTCTGGCGCAGTCCGGGTAAGAGCTGCCCCCGTGACATAGAGATTCTCTGATCGGCCCGATGGCGCCAATGGACCCGATGGACCCGATGAAGTGGCAGAACCGGACAGCGGCGTGAACGCCGTCACCAGCAATGAGAGAATAAGCAGGTGGTGGATAGATCTTTTGCCAAGCAGATAGTGTGTGAACATACGGGGATTCTTTGCTTCCTCCGGCAACCCATTTAATCCTCTCCGGCTCTCCGGCTCTCCGGCTCTCCGGCCCTCCGGCGATAAGTTCAGGGGGGGGCTTTCGAGTTGCTTCAACGGGTGAAAGTGGTCTCATCGCTGCTATTTCAAGCAAGTCCGGCTTTATCTGGGTGCATCCGGATCAGGGTGCGTCCAAATCGGGTTGCGTCCAAATCGGGTTGCATTGGGGCCTTTGATTCAAACCGGACGCCCGAACCATCTGTCCAGTGCGGACTAATACTCAATAGCTACTCAACAGCT
>JBEIMN010000030.1:0-12999 GCA_040378705.1 Acidobacteriota bacterium | reverse complement strand
TCTGGTCACACTCTATTTGAGACGCCCATCACCAGTCGCGACGCGTAACCCGATGGCGAAGGCCATCCGCACCTGCTGAACCATTCCACTGAGATCCCAGTGCGGGTTGTACTCATCCGATGGCTGGTGATAACGCTCTGAAAACTCTGCCCACTGCTCAGCGACCCAGCTCTCTGAATGGCCGACAAACCTGTTTCCGGACTGGAGGCTGACCGCAGGAATTCCAGCTTTGGAAAATGGAAAATGGTCTGATCGATAGAATCCCCCCTGCTCGGGGTTACTTTCGGGGGAGATGGTCAGGTTGTTCTCCTTCGCGACCACTTCAATCACCGCACCAAGTGGAGAACGGTCGCCACCCAGCGGTGAGATATCGGTCGTCAATCCGAAGACATTGAGCGAGTCGAGGTTGATGTTGGCGATGGTCTCTGCGATCGGAACCAGCGGGTGGCCAAGATAATATTCCGCCCCGAGCAGCCCCTGCTCTTCAGCGGTCGTCGCGATGAAGATTATTGAGCGGCGCGGCTTGAGGCTGCCGGTCGCATAGGCTCGCGCAAGAGCGATGATTCCGGCAATGCCGGTCGCGTTGTCGACCGCGCCATTGTAGATATTGTCACCCGGCTGGTCGGCTCGGATTCCAAGATGATCCCAGTGTGCGGAATAGGCGACAAACTGCTTCTTCAGATTCGGATCACTTCCGCGATAGATCGCAACGACATTCGGAGAGGTGATCCGCTGTGTCTCGAGGTGGAGTGAGGTGGAAAGCTGTACCGAAACCGGCGCCGGTTGAAAATTGCGCGACAGCGCCGCCTCGCGAAGCTGATCCAGGTTCTGACCACCAAGCTGGACGATTCGGCGGGCGGAATCTTCAGTGACCCAGGCCTTGATTTTGAGGGATAGCGTGGAGGCATCGGGAAGCAGGCTAAAGCGTTCGCCTGTCCACGAATTTCTGACGACGCTCCAGGGATAACCGGCTGCCTGATCACTATGAATCAGAATGGCGCCAACCGCGCCGCGCCGTGCCGCCTCTTCGAATTTATAGGTCCAGCGACCGTAGTAGGTCAGCGCCTTCCCACCAAAAAGTTCTGGTTCAGCCGGAGTTGGCGGTGGGTCGTTGACCAGCATGACAAGTATTTTGCCGCGGACATCGAGCCCCTTGTAATCGTCCCAATTGTTCTCAGGCGAGCTGATACCGTAGCCGACAAACAGCAGATCCCCTTCAATTGGAATCTCCGCCTTCTCCAGATCGGACCCAGCGACGAAATCGGTCGCAAAAGCAAGGTCGAGCGCACCGGCCGCGCCTTTCAGATTAAGGCGTGTCGATGGATCGGTTCTGCTGCCAACCATCTGAACTGACTGAAAATAGCTGCCATCCGCGCAGGCTGGTTCAAGTCCGAGCGCTTCAAACTGAGCGGCGATATACCTTGCGGCGAGCAGACCACCGCGGGTCCCGGTTCCGCGCCCTTCGAGCAGATCATCGGCGAGGAATCGAATGTGTGCCCGCAGTGTGTGATCGTCGATTGCGCCAATACCCGAGTTGGACTCGATCGATTGATCGAGAAGCGATCGATTCTCAGTCAAGATCCGGTCGAAGGCCGGCCGCTGCGTGGCGGCACTCCGCTCCCGACGGGGCCGCCGGCTGCGTCGGGTCCGACTTCGGCCTCGGGCTGACCTTCTTTGCGGAGCCGCCGCCGCCGCAGACATCATTCGGTCAGCGACAAGGTTATGATCAAATTCGGGAAATACCAGGCTCGACAAGCAGAGCAGTATTGCTGATCGAACCAGTAATCGTAAGTTTTTTTTCATATCACTCCCGCCGGACGATCCAATGCGGTTGGCGCAACAAGGATCGTCGGACTATTAATATAGTCTCAATGTCTACCTGAGCGCCGCCGGAAAATCAAGGTTGACCAACTTCCACTAGATGCTGGCAGATGCAGGCAGCTGCAGGCCAATGCTGGCAAAATGCCGGGAGCGATCAGAATCGGACGATTGTCCGGTACAAAGTTGGGTGGCAACAGTTCCGGATGGAGGTGTTCACGGTCACGAAACGGGAGTGTAGGAGCAGTTATGACTGAATTTTCCGCGCGGACGAGAATCGCCAACCTGGCACGGCTGTCGGAAGAGACCTTTGATGTCGCGATCATTGGCGGTGGAATCACCGGCGCCGGGCTGGCACTCGACGCCGCACTGCGTGGACTGAAGACGGTACTGATCGAGAAACGGGACTTCTCGGCCGGAACTTCGAGCCGCTCGACAAAGCTGATTCACGGCGGACTTCGCTATCTTGAACACTATGATTTCGCCATGGTCCGCGAAGGACTGCGTGAACGGGCGATCCTGACACGGATCGCCCCCCACCTTGCCGAACCCTTCCCTTTTCTGGTTCCGATCTACCGGGAAAAGCGCCGCAACTACTCACATCCACTGCTAATGAGGGCCGGGATGATCCTCTATGATCTGCTCGCCGGCCGCTTCGGCCCCGGGGGGCACCGCCGTCTATCACCGTCGGAGGCGCTCGACTTTGCCCCAAAACTGGATCGACGCGGTCTGACTGGTGCACTTCTCTACTATGACGGACTGACAGACGACTCGCGACTCGTCATCGAGGTACTGAAGAAGGCCCATCGCAGCGGCGCCTGCCTCATTAACCACGCCAGCGTAAACGGCTTTCTGCCCGGACCTGATGGCCGTCTCGCCGGAATAACGGTGCGGGATCAGCAGAGTGATCGCAACCTGAACTGCCACGCGAAGATTGTCATCAATGCGACAGGGGTCTGGATGGAGGAGACACTGCGACTTCCGGGAGGAGCTCCGGGCGAGGTCTCAAAGAGTGTTCGCCCGTCGAAAGGCATTCACCTGACAGTCTCCGCCGCGCGGCTTCCGGTCACGGCCGCGTGGCTGATCCCATCGCTGATCGGCCATCGTTTCTATTTTGTTGTTCCGTGGGAGGGGCGCGTCAACATCGGGACGACCGATACCGACTACACTGGAAGTAAGGACGATCCACAGGCCATCGAATCGGAGATCGACGAGATCCTCTCAGCGATCAATGCCTATTTTCCTGCCGCGGGATTGGAGCCCAAAGATGTCATCACCAGTTGGGCCGGGCTGCGACCGCTGATCAGCGATCCGCACGCCAAAAATACCACCGACATCTCACGCCAGGAAGAGGTGATCGAGTCTGTGGACGGGCTAATCTCGATCGCCGGGGGAAAGCTGACCACCTATCGTCTGATGGCTGAAAATGGTATCAACCTTGCCGAAAAGCGCCTCTTTGAACGGGGTGAAATAGCGTCCCGCCACCGATCGACCACCGAGCGGACTCAAATCAGCGGGGGCGATCTGGATCGTGCGGCGCTCGTCGCGCTCGCCCAGCGGCTCGCAATCGAAGAAGAGCTCCCGGTCGAGACCGCGCGACACCTTGTATTTTGCTATGGTTCCGGATCCGACCGCCTGCTGGAACTGATGCACGAAGATGAGAACCTGCGAAGGCCCCTCGTTCCCGGCCTCCCACACATCGCGGCGGAAGCCGTCCACGCTGCGCGCGAGGAGATGGCCATCACCCTCACCGATGTCATGACACGCCGCACCAGACTGGCAATGCTCGCCGGCAAAGAGTCACTTGCCGCCGCAGAGGTCGTCGCCGACCTGCTCGCGTCCGAACTCGGCTGGGATCAGGATCGCCGCCGGCGTGAGATCGAAGAGTTTCGCCACGAACTTGAGACCGAATATCTCGGACTCTCTCCCTCACCAACCCACCCAATCTGACGCTTCAAAACGACCCGACACGATACAGGATCAGACCTGTCTCATCATCGATCCAGACCGGATTGAGCCACTCCGGTGCTTTGGAAGGCTTCCCGAGCGGGGTCAGCTCCTTCCGCTCCTTCAATTCGCGCTTACCGATGACGATGAAATCGACGTCATTCTGGCTGACCCAGGTCCTGAACTCATCCAGAGATCTGACCGGCGGAAAAAAGACCCACTCGGCGTGAACCATGTACGGCAGGTGCGGCTTTCGCGCCACGATCCGCAGCTTCGCCGTTCCAGCCGCGTAATCTTTCAACAGGTAATCTCGGGCGGATGCCATCTCCCACGGCTGCGCCGCGAGGAACTTGCGCACGTCCGCGCGCGATTCTGCCAGTGACACCCCAAAAATCAGCAGAAAGAGCCCCACCGGCAAGAGCTGCCACACTCTTGCCTTCCTCCCGGTCAGCCCGGCACGCTTACGTACCATCTCACCAATTGCCCCGATCGCATAAACCGCCAGTCCGGCGTAGAGCACACCGAGGAAGAAATAGTAGCGTGTCTCCCAGTGGTTAAGCCCCATCAGGAGCAGGTAGAGCAGCCCCGAAACCAGGAGTACCGCCAGCTCGCGCGTCCGGCTTCGCCACAATGCTGTCAGCATTCCGATCAATGCCAGAATACCAACCCAGACGTTGACCAGACGCTCCGTCAGACTGTTGCGGAGACTCTCCCATAGCGTTCGCAGATACCGCCGCCAAACCTGCCCCGGATTGTACCGAAGCACATCTCCAAACGAACTGAACTTCTCCGCCAGCACGCGCGTCCCGTCCTGATTGGTCTTTCCAGCCACCAGCTCCGGATAGAACTGTGTCGCCATGTTCAGATAGTTCGTATTGTAGAGTGGCGAGCCGTGATGACGGCGATTGAGATAGAGCCAGGGCGAAACAGTCAGCGTAAAGATAATCAGAAACCCGCCGGCGAGCAGAATCCGATCCTTCCAGCTGCGGGCGAAAATGTTGAAAACAACGATTCCCACCAAACAGGCAAAGACCAGAAATATACCGTTGTACCGAGTCAGATACGAGAGACCCGCCAGAAACGCCGCCAGAAAAGTCCGCTCAAAGGTTGTTGAACCTCGCCCGAGAAACAGAACCAGCGTCAGGAGCGCGAGCATCAGGAATGGAACATCAGTTGTCGCATTGATCGAAAACTGCGGGAACTCTCCGCTGACAATGAAGAGCAATTGTGCCCCAATGCCGATTGCAAAACCGAAGAGTCCCCGGAAAAGCAGAAATATCAGTCCACCGCAAAGAGCCGCACACGCCACCGAAAACCACTTGCCTGCCGCAAACAGCTCGAGCCCTGAAAATTTCGAAATCAGTGCGATCGCGACCGGATATCCCGGTCCCTGATAGGTATTCTCTGGCATCTCTCCGGCAAGGATGCGTGTGGCGTCTGGCGCGAAGAGATGGTAGAAATCGGTCTCTGTCGCATAGTTCCCAAACGGATGCTGCCGCGCCGGATAGATCAGAACCGCCAGATGGAGCAGGCAGATCAGAAACGGAATTGCGCGCTTTAACCTCATTTTCGTCAGCCTGATTTTCGTCAGCCTACCAGCTCCCCTTCTTCATCTCCGACAACATATAGTCGGAGGCTCTCCAACTGAGCGCCATGATCGTCAGCGTCGGATTTTTATGCGTTCCCGATGAAAAGGCAGCCGCGTCAACGACGAAAAGATTCCGGACATCCCACGACTGATTGAACTGGTTGAGCACCGAACTCTTCGCGTCGTTACCCATATGAAGAGTCCCCATCTCGTGAATCGAATGGCCTGACGGATCCGGCTCCTTCGGCAGTCGGACATCGACCGCCTTCGCCGCCGTGAATAGATCGTCGTAAGTCTGCCGGATATACTTGTACATAGCGAAGTCGTTCGACTCCAGCGGGTGCGTGATCTTCAGCACCGGCATTCCCCAGCGATCGGTCACCGTCGGATCGATCTCGACAAACTTCTTCTCGGATGGAAGCATCTCTCCGTGCGCGGCCAGCACGACCCTCGCCCCGGTCCACTTCCGAACCTCTTTTTTGAAACCACTTCCAAATCCCTGAACATTCTTCGCGTTCTTGTCCGGTCTCATCCGGATTCGCGAGGATGGCTCGATCTGGAATCCACGCAGGAAATCCCGCTTCTCGTTCGGCCGGAAATACCCAAACCAGGGAATGATGAGGTGCGATCCGCCTATGCCGTCTCCAGCCTCACGCGGCTGCCAGAAGAGCTCCGGAAAATAGGCCTGCGCCGCGACATCGAGATGCTCGATGAAGTTGCGGCCAACCCGACCACTCGAATTGGCGATCTTCGATTGCAGAATCAAACGCGTACTCTCCAGCGTGCCGCAGGCGACAACTACCGTCCGCGCCTTGATCTCGCGATCCTTTCCAGTCTTCTTGTCGATATAGTTGACGCTGGTCGCCATCCCCTTCGCGTCCAGATTTATCTTATGCGCCATCGCATCCGGAATCAGCGTGAATGTCCGCGGATACTGCTCCATCAGCGGAACAACCTGGCGAAAGGCTGAGTTGTAGAATGAATGGGTCTCGCAGCCATCATCACAGGCTGCACAGAAATGGCACTGCGCATATCCGTTATGAGGCCGCGACATCATCGCCCTCCGCACCTTCAGCGTCCGGATACCAAGCTTCTCTGCCGCACGCTTGATTGCATGGTCGGAGCACTTGTAGTTGACCGGTGGCAGGAAATTTTCACTATCCGGAAGATCCGGATGGTTCTCCTTCTCACCAGTGACCCCCATGAAGGCCTCCGCACGGTCATAGTACGGTGCCAGATCCTGGTAACTGATTGGCCAGTCAAGTCCAGTGCCATCGGTCGACCTTGCGCGAAAATCTGTCTCATTGAATCGATTTGAAAACCGACCCCAGTACATCGTCCGCCCGCCAACATTGCGGGCACGAAACCAATCGTAGGGCAGCTTCTCCGGTGTCGTATAGGGCTCGTCCTTTGAACTGCCGGTAATCGAGTATCTGTTTTTGAACTCGTCACTCCGATTGATCGGGGTCTTCAATCCGCGGTATGGATCTTCATACGGAAACGGCTCATGATAGGGGAAATCGACCAGATGCCGTCGTAAAGGCCCGGCCTCGAGCATTGCCACGCGGAGCCCCGCCTTCACCAACACCCAGGCAGCCGTTCCTCCCGCTGCACCCGACCCGATGATCACCGCGTCATAAACCGGCTCCCGCCTTGCTGCACGCTTCTGCCCCTCGCTCATTGATAATCCTTTCTACTTCAACCACTTCTAAATCAATGCCTGCATATCCCGAATTCAACAAAAGACCTGCCGAGAGTTTACGCCCCTTTTTCAATTTGGCAAAGTCATTCACCAAAGTCAGATGGACGGTCATCCGGCAATCGGAAATTCACGGATAATGGTGAGTATTTTCCTGGACTCAGCTCCCGACTCAGGAGAAGACCGCCGCCCAGGCAGCAGCAATAATCGCGATAAGCAGTCCGATCACGCCACAGACCACAATCGACGTCGAGGCTTTCAACTTCACCGAGACGGCTGAAAACCCGATCCCGAAGAGCAAGATCTTCCAGATATAAAAGACATCGACATAGGTCAGAAATGTTTCGACAAACTTTGGCAGCCCACTCACGCCGAGCAAAGAGATTACCGCCGCCAGGTTCGAGCCGATCGGATTCCGCATATCGATCTCGTCTGCCGGCTTGATGAAAACTATGACGAGGAAGAGCGCCGTCGAGAGGATCGATACCGCCAGTATCGTGTAGATCGTAACCGCCCAGAGCGGCAGGAATTGATTCTCGATCCCCATCACCATGCTGATCAGCTTTGCGACACCGGCAAAGATCAGCGACATCAGCAGCACGGTGAAGACTGCCGCAATCGGTGCGACGATCTTTGTGTATGGCGCGAACTTCGCCATCTGTTCGCGCTGCTTCTCGGCCTGCTCGGGAGTCAGCTTCCCTTCCTCGACCATCCGGTCGACCTGCTCGGACATCAGTTTCTCGGTTGGAAAACGGTCCACCACCACGATAGTAGCCGCCGCCGTCAGTATAATCAGCGCCATCAGCGGCAACAGAATGCCTGTAATTCGGGCTCCCCCCCTGCCAAGAGTCACCCCCATCTCACTAAAAGTCTCCGTGGGTGAAAAATAGACGCCGAGCAGTCGGCCCCAAAAACCAAGCCGGGGTAATACCATCTCGTTCTGATCCATGACTCCTCCCTATTTCGTGACAAAGGTTCGTGATAACTCTGGTGACGACCTGAATTGCAGGTTTAGATTACAGACTTGGCGGCCACATTGCCAAATTATTGGATCATTGTGCCACCGTGGCGATTTTTGAGCGATTACGACTTCATATCAAGATAAATTGGTCTGAAAGATGTGTCGATTGCAAAAATATCATTGGACGATCATCCGCCGACTTGTCACTCTCTCTTTTTGGGAGCCGAAAAGGCAAGGCGGAAGCGCGTAGCAGAACCTTTCGGAAGAACCTGTCGATGAATCAGGAATTCGCACCCTCAACCGCAATGCAGGCCACCCAATGGCCTGGAGCGACCTCGCGCAAGGGGGGATCTTCCATCCGACAGCGCGGTACGGCATCGGGGCAGAGCGCCTGAAAACGACAGCCATCCGGCGAATTGCTCACCATCGGTACTATCGGCAAGTCGCGCGCGGGCAGCCCTTCCCGCCCAATCCGTGCCGGTCGCGCAAGATTGGGATCGGCGACCGGAATCGCCGCCAGCAACAATTTGGTGTAGGGATGGAGTGGGCGAGAGTAGATCTCCTCCGCCGGCGCCAGCTCGACCAGCTTTCCACGATACATCACCCCGACACGGGTCGAGAGGTGCCTGACCACCGCCAGTCCATGCGAGATGAAGAGGCAGGTCAGCCCAAGCCTCTCCTGCAGATCCTGAAGCAGGTTGACGATCTGGGCCTGTACCGAGACGTCGAGCGCGGAAACCGGCTCATCGGCAACGATAAACTCCGGGTTGAGCGCGAGCGCTCGCGCGATTCCGATTCGCTGCCGCTGCCCGCCGCTGAACTGATGTGGATAGCGGCGCGCGTGATCCGGCTCGAGTCCGACCAACCCCAGCAGTTCAGCCACCCGCTCGGCCCATCCACGGTAACCGACATTGCGATTGCCCAAACGATTTAAACGATGTATCTGGAGCGGTTCGGCAATTATCTCTCCAACAGTCATTCGTGGATTGAGCGAGGAGTACGGATCCTGAAAAATTATCTGCATCCGCTGCCGAAGCTCCCGCAACCTGCGCCGGTCGAGTGTACGCAGATCGATGCCGTCAAACTCGATCTCGCCGCTCGTCGGCTCGATCAGCCGCAACAAGCAACGGCCAAGGGTCGTCTTGCCACACCCGGACTCACCAACCAGTCCCAGCGTCTCGCCGCGGTCGATCTCCAGCGAGACACCGTCGACCGCACGCACCTGCTGATAGTGTTTATTCAGATCCCGGACTTTGACAAGCGCTCTGGTCATCCCTGTTTAAATCTATTTTGGCTCTCTGTGACCGGCTCTTAATCAACCCCATTCGCGGCCCAGGATGGAATAAGACGGGTTGAGTGCGGGCGACGACGGTCAGTTATAAATCTCCGCCGTCCGTCGGCAAAGTGAAAGATGCCGGTCGGTCAGCCTGACCGGCTCGATCCGTCCCTCGTTACAGAGCGATCGTGCGTGGCCGCATCGTGGCGCAAAATGGCAACCCGGTGGCAGATTATGCGGATTGGGCACCTGACCTTCGATCGTTTCCAACCTTTTTACCCTCACGTGTGCAGATTCGGGTCCAAACAGCGACCCTGCCGGTCGGCCGTCGTCCGCCCCAACTGGCGTCAGCCGCGGCGCAGCACGCAACAACCCTTCGGTATAGGGATGGCGCGGAGCCGCAAAAATCTCGCGCACCGGCGCCTCCTCGACAATCCGGCCCGAGTACATCACCGCGACCCGATCGACGGTTTCGGCGACCACTCCCAGATCGTGCGTGATCAGCAGTAATGCCAGATTACGCTGCCGTCGCAGACCGGCCAGCAGTTCCAGAATCTGCGCCTGGATGGTGACATCGAGCGCCGTCGTCGGCTCATCGGCAATCAGCAACCGTGGATCACACGCAAGCGCCATGGCGATCATTACACGCTGGCGCATCCCCCCTGACATCTCGTGTGGATACTGACGCACACGCATCTCCGGTGACGGAATCGCCACCTCCCGCAATCCCTCGATCGCCTGCGCCGCAGCCTCCCGCCGCGAAACCCGCCGATGGCGCCGAATGGCCTCCGCGATCTGCGCCCCAACCGTCATTACCGGATTGAGCGAGGTCATCGGATCCTGAAAGATCATCGCGATATCGTTGCCTCGAACCTCGCGCATCTCACTCGCTGTCAATCCAAGCAGATCCCGCCCGGCAAAGAGTACCTGGCCACAAACGATCCGCCCCGGACTCGCCACCAACCGCAGAATCGAAAGCGCCGTTACCGACTTTCCGCAACCGGACTCCCCAACCAGGCTCACCACCTCCCCCTCATCGATCGTCAACGAAACATCATCAACCGAACAGACCTCACCCTGACGGGTTGAAAATCTGGTTGTGAGATGACGAACGTCCAATAATGGCATGGTCATGCAGTAGGAGTGTTTGTTGTAAGGACTGCTGAACGCTATGCAGCCGGTCGTCTGCTGAAACAGGAAACAGATCTGGCTAAATCATCGGCCACGATTCGATCAACCGCCGGCAAGCCGGCGCACCGCCTCGACCAGGTCTGGAATTTCGTAGGGTTTTTCGATAAAGGCATCGCACGTATCGACAATCAGTCGGGCATTTTCACTGTTGTTTTGGCCCGATACGGCAAGAACCTTGATATGCTGCAACTCCGGATTGGCTTTGATCAACCGTGTCGCCTCGACACCGTCCATAACCGGCATATCAAGATCCATCAAAATGACATCGGGACGATCCCGCTCCGCCATCTGGACTGCTTCCAATCCGTTGACGGCCTGCAGAATGGTATAGTCGTCCTCGAGCGCGTAGGTCAGCATCCGACGCACCCCTTCAATATCATCTACTATCAAAACCTTGGTCACGGTTTACTCTCTATCATCTCTATCGTTCGAAACCAACCTGGCAGTTTCGTAATCATCGCCATCGCAACACGTTTCAGTGAAAGCTCGCAAAATTACTACTGTCACTGACACGCGGATCAACTCAAATTTTCACCAGGCACTTTCATCAGGCATCTTCACCAGGAGCCCGAAGCCGAGCGCGAAAGCCGGCCCCCAGTCCGAGTTTTGAAATCGTCACCCCGATCAGGATCAGTCCGGCCCCGATACCACGGCGGAGGCCAAGCTGCTCACCGAAGACAAGGTAGGCGAAGATTGCCGAAGAGACCGGCTCGAGCGCGTAAAGAATCGCCGCATGCGTCGAGGAGACGATCTTTTGCGCCCAGGTCTGAATCAGCGCGGCGAGGCAGGTCACAACGAGCGCCATATATCCGATCTGCCAGAGAAACCGGCCGTCGAGCGGGTTGGCACTCCGCTCAAGTCCTGCCCATCGCAACAGAAGATGAATTACCAGCGCCATCAGGGCCACGGTCACAACCTGGACAACAGCCAGCGTGCGCACGTCACCGCGCAGCGCGAAGGCGGTCGTCGCGGCAATGTGTGTCGCCCAGGCCACCGCCGCCAGCAGCACCAGCAGATCACCCCAGTTTACGCCCTCCTGACCTCCCGGAAAACTGAGCAGCGAAAAACCACCCAGCGCAACCACCAGCCCGGCCAGATGATCGCGCCCCGGAGTAACCCTGAAGAGAACAAATGCGACCAGTGGCGTGAAGACAAGGTAGAGTCCGCTGATGAACCCGGCTCTCGAGACCTGCGTGAAGACCAGTCCCGTCACATAAAAGGCGATTCCCGCAAAACTGCAGAGGCCAAGCAGAACTCCCTGCCTGATCTCAGCCCTCGAACTGTGACGCAGATGGCGCCAGAAGACAAGCAGGAAGAATATTGCGGCCAGACCAAACCGCGTCGCGGTGTAGAAAGATGGTGAGTGGGTCGCCAGGACATTCTTCGTTATGACATGGGACGTTCCCCATACCAGCGCGAGGGCGATTAGCGCCCCATCAGCCCGCCATGGCAATTGACGATTATCGGAATGTTCTGAATTCATTTAAGTTAATTATCAAACCGACTACCTCCACAAGATAGCGGAGTGTAAGCGTCTGACGCAAGCGATCACATCAACTTATGCGATCTCGGCCGGCCTTCTCCAATCAGGCATCCGACATACGAAATCAGCCATTTGCGGGTCAGCCGAGCTGCCCCAGCTCGCGTGCAAACGGATTGCTGTTCTGCCAGCCGGTTCGACCTGTCTGACGAAAGTTTTCGAGTCTTCTGATCGTAATTTCAGCGTAGATCGGATCGATATCCATCGTCTGGCAGCGTCGCCCGCTCATCTCCGCCGCGAGCAGCGTCGTCCCGGCATGCGCGAAGTAGTCGAGGACAAGATCCCCGGGCCTCGAACTGGCCTCGATGATCCGGAGTATCGACTTGACAGGCTTCTGGGCATAGCAGCCATTCACATTCTCTTCCATTCGATAAAAGACCTGCTGGACATCTATCCAGACATTCCCGGCGCGAAGCGTCTCCGATCGGCCCCGGGCGGTATTCTCCAGCCGCTCGCCGGCGATATCCTTGTAGTAGCCCTTGACCTTCTTTGGCAGATCCGTGTATTGCGGCTGGAAATGCGGAGTCCCTCTTGTGTAGTAGAGGAGCTCCTGACGAACGCTCATCCAGTTCTGCTGTGTGCCGTAGCCGCGCTGGTTGCGCATGGTGATCAGGCTGCGGGAGCGGAAACCCGTCCCACGCATCATGATCATAACCTCCGGCAGTGGAGCAAATCCGTTCTTCTGATCGGCGCCAAGCCAGAGGTAGAGGCTGGCATCCCGCTCAAGACAGGTGGCTGTATTCTCGACCACCCGGTGACACCAGTCGGTGAAGGCGTCAACCTGAAGCTGCTTGAAGGCAATGAAATTGTAGGGGAGATCGTGAATCGCGAGGCTTGCCAATTTGCCAGGTGCCCCCTCCGCCAGCAGGCTGACCTGTTCCGGCGAAGCGGCATCGAGACAGCCGACGCGGTGCCCGGCCTGTGGATCCTCCCAGACCTCTCCCGGCACGATTCGGCAATATTTAAGCAGACGCTTTCG
>JBEIMN010000029.1:0-13139 GCA_040378705.1 Acidobacteriota bacterium | reverse complement strand
TTGTGTGATATGGCTCCTGAGCCGCGCAATCTCTTCGGTGATGTCACTCCGCTCGGCAAGGTAGGCAACCTCCTGGGTCAGCCGGTTCTCATCGATGACCGCCTTGTCGAGCAGATCGGAGACGCGCTTGTTCAGTTTTTCGCGATAGGCATCGACAACCCCGTCAACATTGGCCTCGATCACTGTCAACTGCGACTCGATCCCGCCGATTCGGGCGAGGATCTCTTTCTGAAGCTCGTGCCCCTCGACCGCGCGCATGGCGACAAGCGAAGTCAGCGCCTGTGTCAGCGCCTGCTCGATCCCCTCGAGGATCTCAGTCGACAGCCCCTGCGCCGTCCTCGCAATCAGCACATTGGGCAGGCGCGAGATCGTCGAAAGATCGGGATCTCCCTGCAATCCGAATTCGTCACGCATTGTTCGCAACGCCTCAAGATAGCCACGAACCAGCGAGCGATTGATCTCGTACTCGACCGTGTTCGTCTGTGAAAAGCTGATCGTCACATCGACCCGTCCACGGGAGATCGCCGCCTGAATCTGCTTCTTGAGTGGAATTTCAAGCGAAGCCAGTTCCTGCGGCGCCCGCCAGTGAATGTCGAGATTCCGGTTATTGACCGTCCGCATATCGATCGAGACGCTGAACGTCTCACCGCTTGCCGATCCCTGTCCGTAGCCTGTCATGCTTTTCAGCATCGTTACTCCCTTAAAATTACTTCAGTTCTTCAACTATCAGGTGCCGTCAGGCGGCGTCGCCGGGCGACACGAGGTCTTCTTCCGCAAACTGCAGTTCGTAAAGTCTGCGGTAGATTCCACCACGGTCGAGCAGCTCCTGGTGTGTCCCCATCTCGACAATCCGGCCGGCGTCCATGACCATTATCCGATCAGCGCGGCGGATCGTCGAGAGTCGATGCGCAATGACGATCGTCGTCCGCCCCGTCATCAGGTTATTGAGAGCCGCCTGGACCAGTCGCTCACTCTCGGTATCGAGCGCGCTCGTCGCCTCGTCAAGAATCAGTATTGGCGCATCCTTCAGCAAGGCCCGCGCAATCGCCAACCGCTGCCGCTGTCCGCCTGACAGGATCAGCCCGCGCTCACCAATCACTGTCTCATATCCATCCGGCAACCGCATGATGAATTCGTCAGCGAGGGCCGCCGCTGCCGCTGCCGCGATCCGCTCCGGACTGTCGCGACGCCCGAAACCACCATAGGCGATGTTGGCCCGCACCGTGTCGTTGAAGAGGCTCACCTCCTGCGTCACCAGCGCGATCTGCTCACGCAACGATGCCAGGCGCAGGTCACGCACATCGTGACCATCGATCAGAACTGCCCCTTCCGTCACGTCGTAAAAACGTGGTATCAGGCTTGTCAGCGTGCTTTTCCCAGATCCGCTCTGCCCGACGATCGCGACCATCTCCCCGGCCCGCACCCGGAAGGAGAGATTGCTGATCACCGCGACATCGAATCCCGCACCATAACCAAACGAGACTTCGCGGAATTCGATCTCCCGCGTAAAGTTCGTCAGGGTGATCGCCCCCGGTCGATCGGGCATCTCCTGCTCCTCGTCGAGCAGCCTGAAGATGCGCGCCGCCGATGTCAATCCCTGCTGCAGGTCGTGCTGCAACCGGCTTAGTCGCCGCAGTGGGTCATAGGCCTTGAACATTGCCACCAGAAAGGTCGCAAAACCACCCAGACTCATCTGACCACGCGTGATGCTTCGCTGCACATAGAGCAACAGCACTGCGACCGCAACGATCCCGACCGTCTCCAGTACGATCGGTGAGAGAAAGTAGATGCGCATCGCTCGCAATTGATCGCTCATCTGCTTGCGCGCCGACTGCCCGAACCGCCGGCTCTCATAATCTTCCATTCCGAAAGCCTTCACCACCCGCTGCGACGAGAGCGCTTCCTGGGCAACGTCGAGCATCTCCGCACCGCTCTCCTGCCGCGAATTGATATGGCGTCGCAGGCGCCGGTTGAAGGTCGTCGTCAACCACGCCACCGGCGGCGCCAACAGCAGTATCGCCGATGCCAGCCGCCAGTTGAGCCGAAAAAGCAGCAGCAAATAGACGGCCAGCGAAACCGACTCCCGGAGCAGATCACGCAACGTATCAGACACCGAACGCTCAACCAACGCTGCGTCACTAACCAGATGGGACGTCAACTCGTTCGTCGTGTGGTGCGCAAAGAACGAGGCCGCCTGCCTGATCAGGTGATCGTAGAGTGTCGAACGAATGTCGGCAATGACGTTCTGTCCGATATAACTCATCGACCACGAGGAGAAATACTCCGTCGCCCCCTTCGCCACCGTAAACGCCACCAGCAGCCCGGCAATCAGCGGTAAGCCACCCTCCCCCGCCGGAATAAACCTGCCCCAGAAACTCGCAATCCTGAACCCAGTCTCTCCGGCCACCTGCCCGAACTGGCTGCCGGCAAGCGTGTCGAAGATCGGCTGTAACAGCATGATCGTCGCCCCTTCCAGCAACCCGGTCAGAACCATCAGGATTATCGACCCGGTAAAGATCGGTCGATATGGACGAAGATATTTGAGCAGGCGGCGAAGTTCACTCATGCGTTAAGTTTCGGGCGTTAAGTTTCGGGCTTATGTTTCGGGCTTATGTTTCGGGATTAAAATCCGGGTCGCTCATCATCTTTCCCCTGCCTCATTGCCCCCGGCCCGCTGAGTTCCAGTCTTCTCTGCCTGAACGCACTGTTCAACCAGACCAGCGGCTTTGACTTCACGCTGAAAAATTTCAATTATAGTCTTCCGGGAAATTTAGCGTCAAGAATCAGCGTCAAGAAGATGACTCCTCCCGACTTGATACGGAAAGTGGATATGGGAAAAATTGCGATGGATGAAGATGGTGCAAGTGATTACTACATGGAAGGCGACAAGCTCGTCTTTACTCGTCAATACCACCTCAGGCGCGGCTCTTGCTGCGGATCGGGATGCCGTCATTGCCCCTATCAGCCACGCTCGACCAAAGGCGTCCAGCGCGTAGTCCTGACGAATGATTCACCCGCCAGCTCCGGCCTTGCCCCGTCGCGATCCGATTCTCCAGCTTCTCCAGCTTCTCCAGCTTCTCCACTTGAAGTGGCGCCGAATCCTGACGAATCCTGACTATCCCCCTGCCCGGTATCGCCCTCATCACCAGTGTGCCCGATCAGTCACACTGGGCGGGAGGAGGAAAAGCGCCCGCAATTGCCTGATCAACCTGCGGTCCGACGCTGGTCTCGGCTTTCTTCGAAACGACTGCCAGCTCACTGACTACCAGATAACGCGCCCGCTCCATCATCTGTTTCTCACGAAATGAGAGCGTTTTGACGGTGCTAAGATAAGAGAGCGTCTTCAGAACCACGGCAATCAAAAATACATCGCCGCTGCGCATTGCATCGGAGAAGCCGCGAAACCGATCCTTCCAGTCGCGTGCCGCAGGCATGTCGATCGATTCCCGAAGCGAATTGATCAGATCCTGGCACTGGCGCTGCTGAATCAGACGTCGAATACCGACCGAACCAATGTTCTGCACCGGCACCATAACGACTGAATTGTTGGCGTGCAATCTGAGCAGGTAAAAATCCTGCTCTGATCCCATGATTTGACGCGATTCGATCTGCTCGATCGTCGCTACTCCGTGGTTTGGATAGATGACCTTCTGGCCGACCTTGAAGTCCAATGTGGCCCCCCCTTCCTGAATACCGACGGGCCTCCCTGCGGTACAACCCTTGATGAAAGCTCCTGTTGACGGCCCCGGTCGGGGCAGCATTCGAGCGGTGGGTTATGTTAAATTTACCTTTGCAGTTTACCACTGCCGGACGGTTGCGCGAAACTGAAACAAAGAATCCGACCGTCCGACTGTCACTAAAAATCGATGCCTCGTCTCCGGCATAAGTCCCGGCTAGACATCCGGCATCTCCCAATCCATACTTAGCACTGTTGCCAAATTTTGTTGTGTCACCATATTTTATAGTGTTGATTCCAATTTCCAGAGCCGGAGGAAGAAGCGAATGGTCGAGCCAATTCTGATCGCGAAAGACCAGGAAAATATCTATCTGCTGCCACGGATGGCCAATCGCCATGGACTGATTGCCGGGGCGACGGGAACCGGAAAGAGTGTCACCTTGCGGGTCATGGCGGAGCATTTCAGCCGAATCGGCGTCCCTGTGTTCATGGGCGACGTGAAGGGGGATCTCGCCGGGATCTGCCTGCCAGGCGGGGAGAATCCGAAGATCAGCGAGCGTGCCTCATATTTTGGAATGAAGGATTTCGGCTATCGCGCCTACCCGGTCCTTTTCTGGGACGTCTTTGGCGAAGCCGGACATCCGTTACGGACGACGATCTCAGAGATCGGACCGCTCCTGCTCAGCCGTGTGCTGAACCTCAACGACACCCAGGGCGGGGTGCTGACGCTCGTCTTCAAGGTGGCGGACGACCAGGGATGGCTGCTCCTCGACCTCAAGGACCTCCGCGCCATGCTTCAATATGTCGCGGACAACTCGCGATCACTCATGACACAGTACGGCAACGTCTCGGCCGCGAGTATCGGAGCAATTCAGCGACGGCTGCTCGAAATTGAACAGCAGGGTGGGGAGAAGTTCTTCGGCGAACCATCCCTCAACCTTGAGGACATGATGCAGACCGATCCGGATGGACGCGGCTACATCAACATCCTCGCCGCCGACAAGCTGATGCAGTCACCGAAACTATATGGGACATTCCTTCTCTGGATGCTGTCCGAGCTCTACGAGAACCTGCCGGAAGTGGGAGATCTCGAGAAGCCGAAGATGGTCTTCTTCTTCGACGAGGCTCACCTGCTCTTTGATGACGCGCCGGACGCACTGATGCAGAAGGTCGAACAGGTTGTCCGACTGATCCGTTCGAAGGGTGTCGGCATCTATTTTGTCAGCCAGAATCCGCTCGACATCCCGGATGTAGTCCTTGGTCAGCTCGGAAACCGTGTCCAGCACGCGCTGCGCGCCTTCACGCCGCGTGACCAGAAGGCGGTCAAGGCGGCGGCGACGACCTTCCGGCAGAATCCGGCGATCGACGTCGAATCAGCGATCACCGAACTTGGCGTCGGCGAAGTGCTGGTTTCGATGCTCGATGAGAAGGGGTCGCCGGGAATAGTTCGCCGGGCACTGGTCGCCCCGCCGCAAAGCCGGCTCGGCGCCATCACGCCGACGGAACGCGAGGCAGTACTCAGAAACTCGCTCATCGACGGCCACTACGAGAAATCGGTCGATCGCGAATCCGCTTACGAGATCCTCAAGGCAAATCGGGAGCAGGTGCAGCCCGCTCCCGCGTCAACTCCGGCCCAGGCTCCCGACAACATTTCGCCAGTAATGGAGGCGGCCGGAGATGTCCTCGGCGCCTTCGCCAAGAGCGCCGCCCGTTCGGTCGGAACCTCGATCGGCAGGCAGATCGTTCGCGGACTCCTCGGTTCAATCTTCGGCGGCGCAACCAACAGCCGACGCGGGAGATGAGATTGAGAAGATGCGCCTGATCGGTTTGGCCCGAATAACCTGGATGACCCGGATAACCCGGATAAACTGGATAACAAGGCCAAACCGACCAGCTCCCACCCCGGGCCTATCCTGCAAGCTACGCGCCTAGTTTCCCCCAAGTCGCCATGGAGCGCGATACTCTCGTGTGACCAGCTTCTGCGCCTCGGGATCGTTGATGAATCGCTCATTTTCGACATCCCACTGAACACGCCGTCCAAGCCGGAAAGCGATATTCGAAAGGTGGCAGGCGATCATCGAATTGTGGCCGATCTCGACATCCGAGCGCGGATGCTGCCGTGAGTCCATGCAATCGATAAAGTTCCGAACGTGCGCAAGGTGTGACTCCTCTCCCGAAGGCCCGCGGCGCGGCTCACCCGTCATCCGATAACTCTTCCGCCGCTTGACGATCTCCGTCTCCGGGTAGACTTCCCATCCACCACGATCGACCACCAGCACACCATTATTTCCGTGAAAGGCGACGCCGTGATCACGATCATACGGCCCCTTGCCGATAGCCGTCGCGTGCTCCCAGATCATACTGAAACCATCAAACTCCCAGAGTGCCTGCTGTGTGTCCGGCGTCTCTTCCGCATCCTCCGGAAATCCGAACTTGCCACCAACCGCCATCGCCGCCTTTGGCGCTTTGACGCCCATCCCCCAATTGGCGATGTCGATCATATGCGCGCCCCAATCGGTCATCAATCCACCCGAATAGTCCCAGTACCAGCGAAAATTGAAGTGGAATCGGTTGCGGTTGAATGGGCGTTTCGGCGCCGGGCCGAGCCACATGTCATAGTCGAGCGTCGCCGGAACCGGCTCGTCCGGAACGACCGGAATATTCCCCATCCAGTCCTGATATGCCCAGGTCTTGACCAGGCGGATCTTGCCGAGCTTGCCGCTCCGCACGTACTCAACCGCCTCTGCAAATTGTGACCCGCTCCGCTGTTGCGTCCCCATCTGGACGACACGATTGTAGCGGCGAGCCGTATCGAGCATGACCCTGCCCTCACCTATTGAGAGCGCGAGTGGTTTCTCGACATAGACGTCCTTGCCCGCCTCACAGGCCATGATCGTCGGGATCGCGTGCCAGTGATCCGGGGTCGCGACAATCACCGCGTCGATATCCTTCTGCTCAATCAGCCGGCGGAAATCGCGCGTCAGTAATCCTGGATTCTGATTAAAATTCTGCCCGACGGTCTGCTTCATCTTCGCCACCTGCGTATCGTCCACATCGCAGAGCGCGACGCATTCGACATTGCCGACGCGGAGAAAATCGCGCAGATCTCCGCCACCCATCCCGCCACAGCCGATCAGACCGACACGAATGCGTCGATTGGCTCCGGCAACCCGACTCTGCGAAATTGCCGTCAGTGGAAGCCCGTTGCCAGACATCCCGGCACTGGCCAGCCCGGCAACTCCGGCCGAACTCTTCTTCAGGAAATTACGACGTTTTTGATCGGTCATGAGCGAATCTCCTTAAAATTGAATCGAATTTGATTCTGTTATGGTCAGGGTCCATCGTCGATCGGTCATCGTTACAGCGCCAGTTCGACCAGATCTTCGGCGGCCAGCGTATCGGCAAACCCGCGTCGTGCCTCGGCCAGAAGCGGGCGATAGTCCGGATACCGGGAACTGAAATGTGTGATCAGCAACAGCTTTGCCCGTGCCTCGCGGGCAATCCCGGCGGCCTCTGCCGCGGTCGAGTGGCCATACTGGTCAGACTCCTCCGCGTGCTCGTTCATAAAAGTCGCCTCGTGAACCAGACAATCGACCCCCTCCGCCAGCCGGAGTGAGGCCTCGCACGGCCTTGTATCCAGACAGTAGGCGAGTGACCGGCCCGGACGCTCCGGTCCAACCACCTCCGACGACTCGATTGTCCGCCCATCAGCGAGCGTGATCGGCCGTCCGGCCTGCAGATCAGAGTAGAGCGGCCCGGCCGGAATCCCCAGCTCGCGCGCCCGGTCAAGGTCGAAGCGACCCGGCCGTGGCTTTTCCGTCAGTCGATATCCAAGCGTGAAGATGCGATGATCGAGTGGCCGCGCGACTACCGAATGGCGCGGGCCGTCGAAGACCGTCAGCTCCTCCCGCCCCCGGAAATCGCGCGCCGAATACTCAAACAGATTGATCGGATAACTGAAATAACAGACCCTCAACCGCTTCAGCAGGGTGAGATATTCGCCAATTCCGGGCGGCCCGACCAGCGTCAACTCCCGCTGCCGCTGGTCGAGCGACATCGTCGAGAGCAGTCCCGGCAATCCGTTGAAGTGGTCGCCGTGCAGGTGCGTGATGAAGATGGCCGACAACTTGTGCGCTGAAAGTCCGGCACGCATCAACTGGATCTGCGCCGCTTCACCACAATCGAAGAGCCACCATTCACCCTCACCAACCACCGCCAGCGAACTGACGTGACGATGAAGCGTCGGTCGGCCCGAACTAGTACCAAAGGGAATGATCTTCAAACTCACCCCTCTTTGTTTCGCATGAAGTCAGCCAACTGCGCAAAGGCCTGAAATAACTGCAGCCGAACCCCCTCCGGCTCGACCACCTCTTCAAGCGCCTGCTTCATGCAGAGCAGCCACTGGTCCCGCTCCGATTCACCAATCGCGAACGGCAGATGGCGCGCACGCAAACGTGGATGGCCGTATTTCTGCACATAGACTGGTGGCCCTCCCATCCATCCGACAAGAAACAGGTAGAGCTTTTCACGCGACGATTGGAGGTCGGATGGATGAAGGGCGAGAATTCCTGCCGCTTCGGCCTTTGTCGCCATCAGATCGTAGAAACGATCGACCAGCGCGCGAACCTTCGCTTCTCCGCCAATCGATTCAAAATGGGTCGTACTCATTTATCAACTTTCGTTATCAGGTAATTATTTTGGCTCATCCACGCCACTATTTTATAATTTCTGCCCGCGGGACCAGCAAAATATCACCTTCCCAAAAACCAGGCGAGAAGAAAGATCATTATCACCAGAATCAGCAAAATTGGAACCAGTGACAATCCTGGCATCGCCCCACGGTCTTCTGAATTTTTTGAAGCAGCCGGTGGCCGCGATTCGTCAGTGACGCCATTTGCGGGCGTATTGTTTGGCGGTAAATCGGCGCGCGGCGCAGAGCGATCTGCTGAACTGGCCTGGCGACTGATGGGTGAACGGCTGATAACCGGGACGACCGGGTTGCCACAATACCGGCAGTAGCGTGCGACACTGCGACTCTGCCGTCCGCACCTTGCACACTTCGCCGCCTCCGGCGTAGCCATGGCCCCGGCATCGACACCTTCGCCTGTCGGTGGAAGCTCCGGCGGTTCGTCACCACCAGAGCGTCGATTATTGCGTCTCTCACGCTGATCACGAGTATTTGAACTCATAGGCCATTTTATAGCGAGTCTGAAAATCCCGCCAGTCTCAGAAAATATTTGCGATCCCGGCATCGCGCAATCACACTTTCCCGAGAGCAATCGCGCCACCGGGGCCAAACCATTAGCCGAATGGTTGGCTGAATGGTTTGGGATCGCGGAGTGTGGTAGACAATCGCCCCTCCATTGTAGTAGAAATGACTGCTAGTTCTTACCTTTCGCCAAAAGGAATTCAGCGTCATGAAATTCGGTGTCGTCGTCTTTCCAGGGTCCAACTGTGATCACGATACATATCACGTGATCAGTAAAGTGCTGGGTCAACCCGTAAACTTCATCTGGCACAAGACGGAAGAGATCGAGGGATGTGATGCGATCATCCTTCCAGGCGGGTTCTCTTACGGTGACTATCTTCGCACAGGCTCGATTGCACGGTTTTCCCCTGTCATGCAGGCGGTAACGTCATTCGCGCACGCGGGTGGAATGGTCCTTGGAATCTGTAATGGATTTCAGATCCTCTGTGAAGCGGGGCTGCTGCCCGGCGCCCTTCTCCGAAATCGGGATCTCAAGTTTCACTGCGAGCACGTCTCAATCCGGGTCGACAATTATGACACGCCGTTCACAAGATCCTGCCAGCCCGATCGGGTATTGAGCATTCCGATTGCCCACGGAGATGGCAACTATTTCTGCGACGAAGAGACTCTCGCCGAGCTGGAGAGCGAGAATCGGGTAATCTTCCGCTACTGCGACAGCGACGGAAAGACGACCGATGCTGCCAATCCAAACGGTTCGCTGAACAATATTGCCGGAATCTGTAACCGCGAACGGAATGTTCTTGGAATGATGCCACATCCCGAACGTGCGGCCGAGAGCCTCCTCGGCTCCAACGACGGACGGTCAATCTTCGTCTCGATGGTCGATTACCTGAACGAACAAGTTAAGACGCGATCCTGATTATGAAAATTACACCTGAAATACTTGAGCAGCATCACGTGAGTGAAGAGGAGTACGCGCGGATCCAGCAGCTTCTCGGGCGCGATCCGAATATGACCGAGCTTGGAATCTTTTCGGTGATGTGGTCGGAACACTGCTCCTACAAGTCATCCAAGGTTCACCTGCGACGCCTCCCGACCGAGGGAGAGTGCCTGGTTCAGGGGCCGGGGGAGAATGCAGGCATCGTCGAGATCGGAAATGGCTGGTGCGCAGCTTTCAAGATCGAGTCGCACAATCATCCCTCCTTTATCGAACCCTACCAGGGAGCGGCGACGGGCATCGGCGGCATCCTGCGTGACATCTTCACGATGGGGGCACGACCGGTCGCGGCCATGAATAGTCTGCGCTTCGGACCGATTCGCGATCAGGAGATCGCGCCAGACAGCGAAGTGAGCGAAGCGACCAGCGCCCGCAGCATCGGCCGCAATCGTCGAATCATGGCCGGCGTCGTGAAGGGACTCGGCCATTACGGCAATGCCTTTGGCGTCCCAACGATCGGCGGTGAGGTCTACTTCGACAAGTGCTACTCGCTCAATCCCCTCGTCAATGCCTTCGCCCTCGGAATCGTCAGGCGCGAGCAGATCTTCTATGGTAAGGCAGAAGGTGTCGGCAACCCCGTGATCTATGTCGGCGCCAGGACTGGCCGCGACGGCATTCACGGCGCAACCATGGCCTCGGCGGAGTTTGATGAAGCGGCAATGGAGAAAAGGCCGACCGTCCAGGTGGGTGACCCCTTCTACGAAAAACTGCTGCTCGAAGCCTGCCTCGAAGCGATGCGTGAAAACGCGATCCTCGGCATTCAGGATATGGGGGCGGCCGGACTGACATCTTCATCGTGCGAAATGGGCGCCCGTGCCGGTACCGGCATCGAGATCGAGATCGACCTCGTCCCGCAGCGTGAAACCGGCATGACCGCCTACGAAATGATGCTCTCCGAATCGCAGGAGCGCATGCTGATCGTCGCCGAGAAGGGGCGTGAACGGCAGATTCTCGAGATTTTCCAGCGCTGGGATCTCGAGGCGGCTATCATCGGCCGAGTCATCTCCGAACAGAAACTGCGCGTCTTTCACCACGGCGAACTGGTCGCCGATATCCCAAACCTTGCATTGACCGACGAAGCGCCGCGCTATCAGCGACCAATGAAGCCTTTCCCGATCGACCAGGAGGACGTCAGTCCGCGGATCGCCTCGGCCATCGAAGAGCTGAAGCTCGAACGAGGGACAACTGAGACCGGCGCAATCCTGCCCGGCGCAATCATGAACGACATCCTTGGCCAGCTGGTCGTCTCGCCCAACCTTGCGTCAAAGGAGTGGGTCTACGGACAATATGACCACATGGTTCGTACAAACACGGTCGTCCTGCCGGGTTCCGACGCGGCGGTGATCAGGGTCAAGGAGACGCGCCACTCTCTGGCAATGTCAGTCGATGCCAATGGCCGATACTGTCGGCTCAATCCGCGTGAAGGCGCGCGACTCGCCGTCGTCGAATCGGCGCGAAACGTCGTCTGCAGCGGAGCCAAGCCGCTCGCCGTCACCAATTGCCTCAACTTTGCCAATCCGGAACGGCCGGAGGTGATGTGGTCGTTCAGTGAAACGATCGACGGCATTGCGGAGGCCTGCCGCCGCCTCGGGGTTCCGGTGACGGGTGGCAACGTCAGCCTCTACAACGAGACAGAAGGGCGCGGGATCGATCCGACCCCGGTCATCGGCATGCTCGGGCTCATCGACGAGGCCCGACATATCACGACTCAATGGTTCAAGAATGAGGGGGACAGCATTCTCCTGCTTGGGCTGACAAGGGCAGACCTTGGGGCGAGTGAATTGCTCTATCTGCTGACCGGCGAAGTCTATGGCGCAGTCCCCGAGGTCGACCTCGACCTCGAAGTGGCCGTCCAGACTGCCTGTCTCGAAGCGATCAAAAATGGTCTGGTCAAATCTGCCCACGACTGCAGCGAAGGCGGACTGGCATTCGCCCTTGCCGAGTGCTGCTTTTCGAGCTATGGGCGCCCGGCGATCGGCGCGCGGATCGATCTGACTGAGCATTCACGGCTCAGCGGCATCGCGGATCCGGCAGCACTCCTCTTCGCCGAATCGCCCTCACGGATCCTGCTCAGTGTCAGGCCAGGCGATGTCGAGGCAGTAGCCGCAATCGCACGCGAAGCCAAGGCTCCCTGCATCGTGATTGGCGAGGTGGGCGGAGATCGACTGGAGATTTCCGGCAGCGAAAAGCTGATCGACCAGCCGGTTGCCAGCCTTGAGGAGCCCTGGCGGAGCTGCCTGTCACGGCAGCTTGACATAGGCTAAACGATCTCACCGTAAAATCGTATCCATGCCCGGGCTAACCCACTATAACTTCAAGCAGCACTGGGCGTTAATGTAGGGGCGGTCCGCGAACCGCCCCTACATGGCCGTGGATTCAGCCAACGCGCATTATTTACCCTGCTCATCTTGTGACGTTTATTCTGGTTATCAGGCAGCAGATACGGCAATTAGGCAAATTAGTCAGGAATCGATTCGCACTCAACGGCTTTCCCCGATTTGGCTGCTTATGAAGCCTTGTGTGGATACCCTTCCGAAGTCCTCACTTTCGCGATTCTAACTGTGGGTGTATATCTCCGATTTACTGCGTTTTATAGTGCGTTAGCCCTGCCTCCCCACACGTGTTCACAATCAGGCCTATTGCGGCAACTTTAAAATCTTCGTGCTCCTGCGGTAAAAATCAGGAGCAGGATGATGGCAAAGACCATCATTATTACTGTAGCTATTGACCAGTACGGTATTTTCTGACCTTTCTGGCTTGGGGCTGGGGATTCCGGATCAACACCTGTGCCTTCCCGACAATCGACACCCATAGGGCCATCCTCGACCACCTCAACCCTATCGATGAATTTATACCCAACGCCGGGAATGGTCAGAATCATGGTTGAATGCTTTGGGCTGTCGCCCAGAATACGCCGCAGTGCGTGTATATGGTAAGAGATATTGGATTCGCCTACATCCGAATCCGCCCAGACCCGGCCTAACATCTCGCCTTTGCTTACAACCCTCCCCTGTGATTCGACCAATAACATCAGGATCTCAAAACACCGTCTTGTCAGATGAATATCCTTCCCATTTTTATACAATTTAGCAGTCGCGACATCCAGACTAAAGATTCCCTGGCTGCCAAACCTGTAACACGATAAGACTCTTTTTGTCACAACGTTGACCTCATATATTTCAAATGACTGACACTATTCAGACGTTGCCTGATCAATCGCATAAGCCTAATAACCAGATTCAACCCGTAAACTTATC
>JBEIMN010000028.1:0-13182 GCA_040378705.1 Acidobacteriota bacterium | reverse complement strand
GAACCTGCCCGGGTTCGTCATCCATGAATATCTTGAAAGCGTTGAATCCGCGCCGCTGATAATCGACGGCCTGATCGACTCGTGCGTCCGGATCGGCGCCCGAGAGGCCGGAGATATAGGCCGGAAGCCAGTCGCGGAATGGCCCCCCGAGCAGGTCACAGATCCGTGCGCCGAGCGCCTTGCCCCTGATGTCCCAGAGGGCGGTATCGATTCCGGCGATGGCGTCGAGCAGGAAAGAGCCGGTGTGGCCACGGACACGCATCGCATTATACATCCGCGACCAGAGCCTTTCGTGTGCCATCGGATCCTCACCGAGCAGGAGCGGCCCAAGGATTGTTCCGACGATCGAGACGACAACCTCTGGCGCGACCGGAGACTGCGCCTCCCCCCAGCCGATCAGCCCGTCGTCGGTCTCGATCCTGATCAGCGCCGTCTCAATCATCGACGAATAGAGTGTCTGATAGCTGACCGCGGAACGATAGGCTGAGGTCCCGGCGACGAGGTGCGCCGGCGATCCTGCCGTGCCTCGCGCTTCGCTCATGTTGCGCGGAATCCTGATGGCAAAGGCGGTGACTGTCCTGATCTTCATCTCTGACTCTCCGGCGCCACGTCCGTTGTGGACGTCTGGAGTGACACTTCCCCCTTCACCAGCCGGCGAACGACCAGATAGGCGATCGGATGGAGGATGCCCATCATCGCCAGCAGCGGAGTATAAGAGTATTTATCGATGATGATCCCGGCGAAACCGGTGAAGAGCGATCCGCCGATGCCGCCGCCTGTCGCGACGATTCCGTGAACCGTCGCGACGACGTGCCGCGGAAAGATGTCGACGGTCAGCGTCACCAGATTGGTCTTCCAGACCGAGTGTGCGCCAAGCACGAGACTAATCAGAAAGAGCGTCATCGGAATCCCGGGTGAGAGGAGCAGCAGCAGGCCGACCGGCATGACCGCCGCCGAGAGCAGCATGACCCACCGGCGCGCACTGACCGTCGAGACGCCACGGCCGATCAGCCGCCCGGAGTACCAACCGCCGGCGATCGAACCGATGTCGGAGAAGAGGTAGGGTATCCAGACGACATAGCTCATGCCGGCAGTCGTCATTCCCTGCTTCTCGGTAATAAATTTTGGCAGCCAGAAGAGATAGAACCACCAGACCGGATCGGAGATGATCCGCGCCAGCAGCAGTCCCCACGTCTGCGGATAACGGAAAAAATGGAGTAGTGTGCGCAGGCCTGCCGGCCGCGCTGCGACGACCTTCGGCTGCCGTACAAGACCAAGCAGCGCCAGCTCTTCATCAGTTATCCGTGGATGCTCTTCCGGAAGCCGATAGAACCAGAACCAGACAAGCGCCCAGATCAGCCCGAGGGCTCCCGTCAGAATGAACGCAAAGCGCCATCCATAATGGAGCGCAAGCCAGACGACAAGTGGTGGAGCGATCACCGCCCCGGTCGTCGTTCCGGCCTGGACCCACCCATTGAGCGTCCCGCGATCACGCGGCGGAAACCATTCAGCGGCCACCTTCTGCGCGGCGACGAAGTTGGCCGATTCCGCTGTCCCGAGCAGAAACCTGACGGCGCTGAAACCGAATACTGTCGTCGTGGCGGCGTGAAGCATGGAGGCGACCGACCACCAGACGACCGCGACACCATAGACTATGCGCGAACCATAGCGGTCGATCAGCAGCCCGGCGACAATGTACATTGCCGTGTACGGGATCATGAAGGCCATCGAGATCAGGCCATACCCCGAGTTTGACAAATTAAGCTCTTTTGTCAATATTGGCGCGAGCACAGAGAGTGTCTGGCGGTCGATGTAGTTGATGACCGTGCTCAAAAAGACGAGCCCGGTAATCCACCAGCGCAGATTGGCGATTTTTCTGCTCATCAGGCATAGCACCGCACTTCAAAGATTCGCGCAACCTTCTCTCCATTCGTTTCGTGAACATCGATGCGCAGCCGCCGCGCGCTGACCGGCGCAAAGTCGTGACGGCGAAGTCGCTGATGATTACCATCGACTGTGGCGATCGGCAGCCACGCCCCTCCATCATCCGCCTGATATGAGATGGTGTACTTCCTGACCGTCTCCGGTTGCGGTGCGCGAATGATCCCCTTATTGGCGGCGTCGGATGACGAGAGTGTCAACTCGCGAATGAAGCCGGAATCGAAGGTCAACTGGACGTGGCCAATCTTCTGCGGCTTCGGCCAGGCCAGTTCGAGCCGCGCCCCATCGGTGCCAAGCGGGGCCACCCATTGATTGGAAGACTCAGGCAACGAACGAGTCCACCCGTTGACGACCAGTGCTGGCGGGCAGTTGGCCTCTTCGCCGGAAGCGGTAATGGTCGCGCTGCGAGCAAGGTCGAGCGAATCCTCATTCTTCAATCCCCTGATCGACTGGTCATCACGAAGCAGCGTCTGCTGAAGCTCCTTCAGCCGCACCTTGTTCTCATAAAGCCCGCGCGGCTGCAGCCCGTGCCGAACGCAAAGGGCCGCCGCCGTGCCGATCGCCTGCCCCTCGACCGCGCAGGTTCCCATGACTCGCGTCGAGGAGAAGGCCGTGTGCGTTGCACTGATGTTTCGCCCGGCCATGAAGAGATTGCGAATATTCCGGCTATAAAGGCTGCGCAGCGGAATATTGTAGACCTCCTTCAGCTTGATCGAGACGAATGGCGGCAACTCCGGATCCTCAAAGCCGGTCGGTGGATGCTCATCAAGATTCCACCCGCCAATGCAGACCGCGTCGTCAAACACCGGATTGAGCCCCATCAGATCCATCTGCGTCAGGGTGTGATCTCCGACAAGCCTTCGCGCCTCACGCTTCCCAGGAAGCATTCCCACCCAGTCGAGTGCCCAGTTGGCGGCCGACGGGTATTTCCCGGAGTTCTTGATGTAGTCCCAGACGCCCATGACAATCCCGAGCAGCTCGAAGCGAATCCGTTCATTATCGCGGACCGTGTTGAGGTGCCCTCCCCACTCGATCCACCAGTAACCATACTCCCAGGTCGAAATGCCGCGTGACTTAAGGTTCTTCTCGGTAATCTTCCGCGCCCATTTCGGCGGGGTAAATGGCATTGGCCGACCAAAATCGCGCGACGTGAAGAGGATGCTGCAACCCTGTGTCTTGTTGTCGGCCGTCTCCGGCGCGAGTGATTCGCCGTGTTCGGCCCGCGCTTCGTGGCCGACGCGAAACTCCGCCCCCGACTCCAGCCCAAGCCGGCTGTCGCCCGTGCAATCACAGAATGTGCCGGCTGTGATCCGATAGATATGCTCGCTCCGGTCACACCGCGCCAGCACGCGCTGAATGACACTATCTTTCACTTCAGCCGAATAGAGTGTCGTTTCGAGCAGCAAGGTGATATTCGGCTCGCTGACAACTTTATCGTAGAGAAGCAGATCCCACAGCTCCCAGCAGCGTTGCGGATTGTTCGCCGCATCGTCAAGACGAATCTCCTCCAGCAGCCCGCCCTCACGCCAGCCGGGCCGCCCCTTGTGGTTGTTCGAGCCGACAACGTGCATCTTGATCTCGCTCGATGAATTTCCACCGAGCCTCGAACGATCCTGAATCAGCACCACCTTCGCACCGTGACGCGCGGCACTCAACGCCGCAAGGCAACCCGCCAGTCCGCCACCGGCAACCAGCACGTCGCACTTCAGATCGACGATCGTCATATTCCGCTCGAGCGGCGCCGCGACACGATTGGCGGTCGGCGCGACACGCTGCATCTCCTCGCGGATCTGCTCGGCAGTCCGCTTCTCCTGATCCAACCCCAAATCGTCAACCCGCACAAACATTGAATAGCCGGTCGCCCCGGCTGTCGAGGCCAAAAAATCGCGTCGTTTCATATTCTTTCCCCTGCCCAGTATGTACAAATGGCAATTACAAATTGTGATTACAAAGCAAAGCCCATTACCGCCCGGACTGATCGATGAATTCCCTCACCCTTACTGCTGAAGTTCAGCCTGATCAACTCGTGACGGGGAACTCGGTGGCCCGAAACAGCCGAGAGCGGTCGTCCTGACCACTTCTGATGTTTCGAGCCCCCCTGGCAGACCCATTTCGCACCGTCCGCTTAAAAGATTAGCTTCAGACCAAGCTGCATCAGTCGCGGATCGCGGGCGGTCGTGATCCGTCCGAAAGCGTCATTGTTGTTGGTCCCATTCGGCCCCGCCCCAAACGATCCGTTCGGTGTCCCGAGATTGACGTGGTTCGGTGCATTGAACGCCTCGCCTCGAAGCTGCAACCTGAGCTTCTCCGTAATCGTAAAGGTCTTGAAGATCGACAGGTCGACGATGATCGCTCCCGGATTGCGGAACTGGCTGATCGCCCGTGGCGTATTCCCAAAGGTATAGAGCGCCGGATTGACAAACGCCGCCGTATTGAACCACTGCACCCCGCGCTGCGGGTTAGCATCGACGAAGCCCGATGGCAGCTCGATACTCCCGACCCAGTCCGGCCGGTTCGCAAGCCCGTTGTTTGCCCCACGAATGATCATCGGAGTTCCGGCGACGAGAGTCGTGATCGTGTTGAACTGCCATCCACCGGCAATCGCGTCGAGTACCCCGTTGCTGATATTGAAGCGCCGTCCACGCCCGACCGGCACCTCGAACAGCCCACTGAGCACCAGCCGGTGCGGCACGTTCGACGGATCCTCCGCCCGCTCCGCACGGCGATTGTAAAGCCCATTCTGATAACCGAACTCGTTGCCACCCTCGGAGGCGATGAAGTTCAGACCATTGTAGATCGAGTCGCTGATCAGCTTCGCGAACGTATAGGACGCCAGCACCGAGAAGCTCTGCGAAAAACGCTTCTCCGCCGAGAGGAGCAGCGAGTGATAGATCGAGTTGCCGGCGTGCGGTCCCTGAACCGTGATGCTTCCAAGATAGGGATAGGGTCGCAGCGCCTGCGACTGCGTGAGCGTCGCGCCGCCAAACTGGCCCGGAACCTTGCCGGCGAATGGGTTTGGCACATTGTTCGTCAGCTTGCCCGCCAGCCCAAACTCGCGGATCTTCGCCGGATCTGCCTGGTTCAGATCGTAACTGCCCGAAACCAGGTGCGTCCCGCGATTCGCCGAGTAGGCCGCCTCGACCAGAAAACCTCCCGGCAACTGCTGCTGCAAAGAGAAGTTCCACTGCTGCGACATCGGCGTCAGCGCGGTCGGCTCCTTGAACCCCTGATTGTTTGAGGTCGCAAAGAGGTTCGGCCCCAGCTTTGCCCCCTGCGGCAGCGTCGGCGCAACCGGAAACCCATCCTTCAACAGAAAAGCCGTCAGGAGCGTATTCCCACCCACCGGATTGTAGGCTGTCGAGGTCGAGGCAAAACCGTTCGTACCATCATAGTTGGCGGTGTAATAGGTGAAGAGCGCCGACATAAAGACGCCATAACCCGCACGCACAACCGTCTTCTGGTTTCCGAAAATATCCCACGAGAAGCCGAGCCGCGGCGCAAAATCGTTCTTGTCATCCGCCGAGAAGGCCCGGCCATAATCGACGCAGGCATACTGCGTCAGCCCCTTCAGTCCATTGCTCGGATTGGTCGCGTTGACATTGAAGCTCGACGTGCCGCAGCGCCGCTCGTACGGCTGCTGCTGGTAATCGTAACGCAATCCGAGACTCAACGATAACCGCGGCCGAATCTTCCATTCATCGTTGACATAGAATCCATACGACTTGCCAACCTGCGACTCACCCAGATGCGAAGTGACAGAGGCGCTGCCAACGGCGCCAAGCAGGAAGCTCGCAAACTGATTTCCCGTGTTGATCCGGTTACCGGCAATCGGCGCCGCGTTGTCGGTCAGAGTCGTCGGAAAAGTGAACGAGCCCGACGGTGAGCTCTTCTGCAGGTTGTTGGCCTGCGTCAATCGCATCTCTGTCCCAAACTTCAATGTATGATTGCCGCGCAACCAGGTCAGCGAGTCGAAGAGCTGCCAGACCGCTCCACCACGCTTGCCGACCGTCCCGGTATTGAAACCGGGCAGACCATTGTTGATCGCCGGAAAGACGTCCGGTGGGACGATCGCCGGCAAACCCAGCTGCTGCGGCCATCCACCACCCGCACTCGCCACCCTGAAATCGAAGAGCTGGCGTGCCACCCCGATCCGCACCTCATGGATCAGGTTCGACGTGAAATTGTGCAGATCCGTCAGCACCACGTTGTGGCCCCGAAATGGGTCGGTTCGCTGGCGAATTACGGGATCCGGATAGAGGTTCGAGGTCCCATTGTCCGTGAATTGGCGATAGAAGGTGTAGCGTGCCGAGAATGTATTCCGATCCGTCAGCCGGTGATCGAAGCGCGCCGTATGGTTGTTCAACGTCCGCTGGTTGCTGACCGCCCCGAAATAGTTGTTGAGATTAGTAAAGCCGTTGTCCGCCGCTCGGTTTGGCAGCGGGTAGAAACGGAGGATATTCTTCGCCACCGGATCGATCCGATTCGCCGGAATGATATTTCCCGGGAAGGGGTCGCGCAGGAAACCATTTCCAGTCGGATTCGCACGCGTCGTCGTCGGATCATAGATCAGGATCGGCTTGCCGGTCGCATCCGCCAGCTTCGAGAAGTCGCCATTGCGGAACGCCTCCGTCGGCATAGTGTAGAAGCCAGACGCATTGGTGACGAACTGATACCCCTCGTAATTGTAAAAGAAGAAGGTCCGGTCGCGCCCGTCATAGACGCCAAGCGGGCCGAAGATCCGCTTCGACAACTGCAACGGACCACCGATCGAACCGCCATACTGGTTGTAGCGGAGCGGCTGGCGTGGACGCTGCGCACGATTATTCGACCAACTGTTGGCGTCGAGCCAGTTGTTGCGCAGAAACTCGTAAAGCGTTCCGTGATACTGGTTCGTTCCGGATTTTGTCACCAGATTGACCACTCCGCCAAGCGTAAAACCATACTCCGCCGACATCGTATTGGTCTGGACCTTGAACTCCTGCACCGAATCGACGTTCGGATTGATGTTGACATCAGGCAGATAGGCGTTAACGCTGCTCAGTCCGTCGACCACCAGGTTGTTGGTCGCAAACGGACTGCCGTTGATTCGAATCATCGAGACCTGCGTCCCACGATCGGCAAACCCGGACGCCGTCGGCCCGACACCAGACTGCACTGCCGGCGCCAGCAGGACCAGCGACAACGCGTTCCGCCCATTGACCGGCAACTCCTGCACCCGCCGGTTCTCGATCACCTTTCCAAAGGTCGCGGTCGTCGTGTCTACGAGCGAGGTCTGACTCGAAACCTCGATCACTTCACTCACCGCCCCCGTCTCCAACCCGACATCGATCTGCGCACGCTGATCGACTTCGAGCGTAATCCCGCTCCTGAGCGCCTTTTTGAACCCATCCTTCGCGACCGTCAACGTGTAACCACCAACCTCCAGATTCGGCACAGTGAAGTTGCCATCCGTGTTGGTCGTCGTCGTACTCGCGGCATTGGTCGCCGTGCTGGTCACCGTCACCACCGCGCCCGGTACCACCGCACCACCCGCATCCGTCACCGCGCCAAGGATCGTTCCCCGCCCGCGCTGCGCGTACACTGTCGTAACGATAATCAAGATTGACATCACCACTGCAAGTTTGTTAACAACAAACTGCCACGGAGATGTAGATTGAATCCGATTCATTTTAATGCCTCCGATGGAATTGCATCGAGTGCCGGTCAGTGCCGTGTGCTCACTCGCCAAAGCAGACTACACGCCCCCTGGCCGGCTCCGATGCATAAATGTTTTATATTGCACCCGCTGAAACCTCTGACGATCCACGTATGTCCGTCGACCTTTCAACATCATCGAGCAATGACGCCCCGCCGCGTCTGATATGAGCGCTGATCGCTCCCGCTACCGCTTCCCGATCACGCCGCTCCAGAGCGTCGACAATCGCTCGGTGCTCCCGCTGCTCCTGCTCCAATCGCTCCAGCCAACCTTCCGAACGATAATGTATCCCCGCAACCTGAATCGGCACACTCAATCGGTCATACATCTCGATCAACTTCCGGTTGTCCGACAACTCAACAATCAACCCATGAAACTGAAAATTGAGCTCAACGTGGCTCGCCACATCGCTCGACGCCTCCATGCGCTCAATCAACACACGTAGCCGCTCCAGCTCCGACTCGCTGACACGCCTCACCGCCAACTCTCCCGCCAGCATCTCCAGCGCCCGCCGGACCTCGAACGTCTCCGCCAGATCCCGCGCATCGACTCGCCCGACATACGTCCCACGCCGCGACTGTATGTCCACCAAACCCTCCGCCGCCAGCCGTCCGATCGCCTCCTTGATCGGCATCTTCGAGACCTTCAACTGCTCCACCAACCCGTCCAGATCGAGTCGCTCTCCAGGCACCAACCTCCCCGTCGTGATCTCTCCGCGAAGATATTCGTAGACCTGGTCACTTATCTTTGTCTGATTTATCGTGAACTCCTGCCCCACTCTCTTCTACCATTCCCTTCTCCAGACCATTCCGAAAATGCCGGAACCCGATTCCCTGGCACAGATCGCTGCTCCACACGGCGACGCTCGCACACACCAATCCCCTTCTACATTTTGTATACTTTCACTTTTTAAAGCCCAGGCAACATCTGATATATTAGATTTTTGGATCTTAGCTAAAATTCCGGCTGAGTCAAGTAAAAGCAGGGAAAACTGACCTTTCCGCCGGATTGAGTGCAAAAAGGTGGCAGCCGACGACGGTGGAATTTCACCTCACCGGTCGTTCAAATTGCCGCGTGTCAGTTAAATTGGTTATGAGTTTATGAGTTGTCCCACCAGACAAGTGATCAGCTATTGCCGATCCGTGCGATGGCGGCAAGGAGTCGATCGATGGCCGTCGTGAAGAGTCCGGGATGTGGCAGGAGGCTGATGACAAGGAATGCTTCGCGTTCAAAATCGAAGAAGTAGCCGGGATGAAGGAGCAGCCCCTCCTGATCGAGCAGCCGCAGGATCAGCTCCTCTTCAGGAATGTAGCGTGGGATTTCGAGGGTGGCATACCAGCCTCCCTCGTAGCGAAGGAGCCGGTTGGGCTCAAGGTTCGGGTGGTTGGCGAGGGTAAGGAGATTGGTTCGAATGCGGTCGATTATGCCGGACTGAATCTGGTCTCTTCGGGTGATCCAGTGCGGAAGGGCATGCTGAACGGGTGCGCCAACCGAGAGAAAGGTATCGGCGATCAGGTCGAGCCGCTCTGTCGCCTCGCGAACGAGCTCTGGCGGGCCGCTACTGACGATCCAGCCAAGCTTCATCTGCGGCAGGGCGAGCACCTTCGAGAGTCCGCTGAGAATAAAGGTCAGCGCCTGGTCGTTACCGACCATCGAAGTGACCCTCGCCGGATCATCGCCAATCGCGTAGTCGCTGAAGACCTCATCGACGATCAGCGCGAGGTGGTGTTCCTGGCAGAGGCGGTTGAGCGTTGCCAGTTCGTCCCGCTTGACGAACGACCCGGTTGGATTGTTGGGTGAGACGAGGATGATCGCCCGGACATCGGCACTGATCGCTTCCCGGAGCGAGTCGAAATCGATGCGCCAGCCGAGGTGATGGTAATAGCGAAGCTGGTAGGGGACGAGTCGGACCCCTTCGAGGGTAGCGAGAAATTCGAAGAGCGGGTAGCTCGGTTGCGGGACGAGAACAGCTTCCCCATGATCGGCGAGCATTTTGAAGAGCCACGAGTAGCCCTCGCTCGAACTGGCGGTGAGGTGAATATTGGCGATCGGGGCGGTCAGTCCGCGTTCGGCATAGTAGGTAGTGACGGCGGCCCGTGCGGCTTCCAGACCGCGCGGCAATGGTTCATAGGCCAGGATATCCGGCGTGGCAATCGAAGCAAGAAGCTGGTCGCCATCGATCAGCAGGCCGGCACGGATCGGATTGGCCTCTGTCAAATCAAGAATCGGCTGGCCGGCCGCCCGCTTCTCTGCGAGCAGACCAGCCAGCCGATTGGCGGTCAGATCCCATTTGATCCGGTTGGAGAACACGGACTACTTGAAATCCCCTGCCTTGACGATCGAGATCTTCGCCAGATCGAGGTGGCGACGCATGGCGGCAGTAATCTGCTCGGGCGTCAGTGCCTCGACCTTCTTCTCGAGTTCGGCATCCCAACTGACCGTCCGGCCAAGGTAGGCATAGGAACGGAGGCGGTTGACCAGTTCATTGTCCTGGGCGCGACTGACCTGGCGTGACTGGAGCCAGCCACTCTTCGCCGCCTTGACCTCATCGGCGGTGAAACCGTCCTTGAGCGCCTTCTCGATCTCCTCTTTGAAGGCGGCCTCCAGCTTGTCCCGATTCTGTGGTGCATAGATCGCAAATGCGGTGAAGCGTCCACTCTGATCGAGCGAGCTGGCCATGAACTGTGATCCGACACCGTAGCTCAGCCCCTCCTTCTGCCGGATCCGTACCGCGAGCCGGGAGTTGAGGAAACCGCCACCGAGCATGTAGTTGCCAAGCAGGAGTGCCGGATAGTCTGCGTCCTGATCGCTCAGCTTCAGATTCTGGCCGGCAATGAAGAAGGCGTTCGCCTTGTCCGGGGTGCCGATGTTCTGGTTGATCTGGCCGATCTCCTGGAACTTCTCGGGGATACGGACGAAGGGCTGCTTGCTCTTCCAGCCACTGAGCATCTTCTCTGCGGCATCCTGGACGACCTTTTCGTCAAAGTCACCGACGACGGCAAGCTCGGCGTTGGTAAGGCCAAAGAATTCAGTGTAGAACTTTTTGACGTCATCGAGCTTCGCCGCCTTCAGCTCAGCGATATCTTCATCGGGCGTCGAGACGTAACGGACGTGTCCCTTCGGATAGGGGGTGAGGTGGCGCGAGATGGCGAGGGCCGCCTGCTGCGTCGGCTCGCTGCGCTGCTGCTCAATACCTGCCAACTGCTCCTGGACGAGCTGGTCGAACTCCGACTGCGGAAACGATGGCTCGCGCAGCACTTCGTTGGCGATAGCAAGGACGGCCGGGAGATTCTCACGAACGGTCTGGATGGTCACGGTGACGCCGGTCGAACCGCCGCCAACCATCATCCGCGCCTTGAGCTTGTCGAGCTCATCCTGGATCTGCTGCCGTGTCCGCTTGACCGTTCCGCGCATGAGCATGCTTGCCGCGAGATCACCCGCCGTGCCGCGATTCATAAGGCTCTTCTCGTCGCCAAAATGGAGCGAGAGGCTCGCGGCTACCGCATTGCCACGGGTCTGCTTGGTGAGGAGGGAGAGCTTGACCCCGCCACGGTCGAAGCGCTTCGTCCGCGTGTCGATGTTGGCCGGTGATGGATCGAAGGCCTCGCCCATTGAGATCTTCGCTTCGCCCTTGTAGTCCTTGACGAGCGCGAGGATGTCAGGTGTTGCCGGAATCTCCGACCGATCGGGCTTTGCCGTCGGAATGAAGAGTCCGAGCGTCCGGTTCGACTGCTTGAGGTAACTTCCCGCCACCTTCTGAACCTCGGCGACCGTCACCTTTTTGATCAGGTCACGATTGAGGAAGAGGAGTCGCCAGTCGCCCATCCCGATCCACTCGCTCAGCTCGAGGCCGATTCGCTCGGACGAGTTGAACTGGAGTTCGATCTCCTTCAGCAGCTGTGCGCGCGCACGCTCAACCTCTTCCGCCGTCGGCGGCGTCTTCATGATCTCCTCGATCACCTGAAGCATCGTCTCACGCACCCCATCGAGTGACTGATCGAGACGCACTTCCGCGCCGAAGAGAAGCAGCCCCGGATCTCCAAGCACTGCCGGGAAGGCAAAGACACCGCTCGCCTTCTTCGTCTCAACCAGCGCCTTGTGGAGCCGGCCCGACGGAGTGTCGGCAAGTATCTGTCCAAGGATGTTGACGCCCGCCGAGTCCGGATGTGGGCCGGCCGGAATCCGATAGGCGACCATTGCCAGCTGCGTGTCGCCGACTCGGCGCACCGTCACCTGCCGCTCGCCATCCTGCACCGGATCGACCGTGTAGATCTTCGGGATCTCCCGCGCCGGCTTCGGAATCGGACTGAAGTACTGGTCGATCAGGCCAAGCGTCTTCGCCTCGTCGAGCTTGCCGGCGACGAGCAGGACCGCGTTGTCCGGCTGATAGTATTTGCGATAGAAGGCCTGCAGGCGATCGATCGGCACATTCTCGATGTCCGAACGGGCGCCGATCGTCGATTTGCCGTAGTTATGCCAAAGGTAGGAGGTCGAAAAGACGCGGTCGAGCAGTACCCGGAACGGGCTGTTCTCACCCGACTCGAACTCGTTGCGGACGACGGTCATCTCACTGTCGAGATCCTTCTTTGCGATGTAGGAGTTGACCATGCGGTCAGACTCGAGGTCGAGCGCCCAGCGCAGGTTCTCTTCAGTCGCCGCGAAGGTCTCGAAATAGTTCGTCCGGTCATACCAGGTCGTGCCATTCGGACGCGCGCCGTGCTCGGTCAGCTCCTGCGGAATGTTGGCGTGCTTTGGCGATCCCTTGAAGACGAGGTGCTCCAAAAGGTGCGCCATCCCGGTCTCGCCGTAGTTCTCGTGCTTCGAGCCAACCAGATAGGTGACATTGACCGTGATCGTCTGCTTGGTCGGATCGGGAAAGAGCAGCACCCGGAGCCCGTTTGGCAGCCGGTACTCGGTTATCCCCTCGACGGAGGCGACACGGGTCACACCTTTCGGCAATGACTGCCCGGTCGCTGTCGAGACCATGGCGGTCCAGATCAGCGACAGCGTGGCTGCCGTCAATAATAGACGCTTGAAATTAAGATTCATCCTTTGTCTCTCCTTACCTGCCTGTCCGGTCTACCGGATTTTTCTTATCATTCGCCGTGAATGTCGAGTTCACCATCAACCGTGTCGACGACAAACCCGTTGAAAGCCTTCCAGAGATTGGTGATCGGGAGCTTAATCTTCTCGTCGATCGTTCGCTTCAGAAATCTGGCCCCGTATGTCGTGCTGAATCCAAGCTCGACAATCCGCTCGACCGCCGCGTCTGTGATTCGGAGCGAATGCCCCTGACGCTCCATCTGGCGGCTCATCGAACCGAGATAGAGGTGGGCGATCTGCTTCACTTCATCCTGAGTCAAGGGGGAGAATACGACGATCTCGTCGATCCGGTTCCGGAATTCCGGCGAAAATCGCTGGTCAGCCGATTGCAGAACGGCACGGTTGATCTCGTCGAGGTCGGTCGTCGTCTTCTGTCCGAAACCGAGCGGCTTCATGTATTTTTTGAAGTTCTCCGAACCGAGATTCGAAGTCATAATGATAAT